>DASYVT010000136.1 GCA_035936835.1 Candidatus Methylomirabilota bacterium
GTGTTCGGCGAACGGCGCGAACGGTTCCCCTGCGAGGATGAGGAGCCTGAAGTCGTCCCGCGGGCGGACGCGGGCGACGGTCTCCAGCAAGAGATCGATGCGCTTCCCCGGGCGGAGATTGGATGAGTGGAAAACGACGACTTCCTCCCGCAGGCCGAGCTCGCGGCGCACCTCCTCGGGCGAGCGCCGTGGCGGGCTCGGGGCGAAAAAATTGTGGATGACCTCGATCGAGCCACCGAAGTCGAACACCCGCTGGGTCTCCTGCTTCAGAGACTCGGACACCGCCGTGACCGCGTCCGAACAGGTCAGGGCGTGCCTGATGGCCGGAGCGTAACCTGCATCATGGCCAAGCAGCGTCGTGTCCGTGCCGTGCAACGTCGTGACCACGCGAGGCTGTTGTTCCCGCGGGAGCATCGATCGGGCGAGGACCGCGGCCGTCGCGTGGGGCACGGCATAGTGCACATGAAGCACGTCCAACCGATGATCGCGACTCACTTCGGCCATGCGCACCGAGAGCGGCAGGGTGTAGTCGGGAAATTTGAACAGCTCGTAGTCGTTGATCACGACGGGATGGAAATACAGCCGTGGCCCGTCCGCACGCAGACGAAACGGCCGCTCGTAGCTAATGAAATGCACCTCGTGTCCCCGGCCCGCCAGGTCCTCCCCCAGCGCGGTTGCCAGAACGCCACTTCCTCCAACAGAGGGATAGCAGGTGATGCCGATCCGGAGAGCCTCGCCGGGAGCCATGTCAAACACCCCGCGCGCCGCGGCCCAGTCCCGAGAGCGAGGTGAAGACGAGCGGGTCGGCCGAGAACATCGCCGTGGCGTACTCCACCGCCGCGCCGAGTCCGTGGAGCCGCGCCCGGGTGAGCTGCACTTCCACGTAGTTGCGGGCGCTGGTTTGAGAAGCATCCGCCTCCATCGCAGCGACCCACGCTGCGACGATCTCCGGCCTGGAGATGTCGATGAGCACCGGCGAGATGTTGTCCGGTTCGGCTTCGGGCGTCAGCGCGTAGAACAGCAATTGCGTAATGCCGTGGGGCGGCGACGCCGTCAATTCCCGTACGCCGCCGAAACGCGCCAGCCGTGATGCGTCGCACACGAGTCGTCCCAACCGCGAATGATCGGGGTGATGGTTCTCGACGGGGCTCGGGGCGAGGACGATGCCCGGCCGCACCCGGCACAGAACGCCGGCCAGCGTGATGGCATGAGCTGCCCGGACTTCGAGGCGGGAGTCTCCATCGACCTCGACGAACTCGATCGTCGCGCCGAGTAGCGCCGCGGCTCGCTGCGCTTCAGCGACGCGTTGCTCGGGCCGGCCGTGCGTCGCTGCTTCGCCTCGCGAGCACACGACGAAATGCGCCGCACGCCCGGCGCGCGTCTCCTGCGCGATGACACCGCCGCAGCCGAACTCGATGTCATCGGGATGCGCGCCGAAGGCCAGCACCGGCGGCCTGTCAGGGAGAGAGTTCGGTGTAGGCTTCATCGGATCGATCGATCTCGTCCCGGCAGACAAAAGTGATCTGCGGCGCTTCATCCTGGCGAAGATAGGCTTGCTCGCCCGCGCCGGTCACGTAATGGGTGCACCCGATGGCCGACTGCATCCAGCGCAGCCGAGTGTCCCGCGTGGGACTGACCTGCTCCTTGGTGAAGGCGGTCGCCGGCAGAGTGACGAAGGACTCTCCGCCCGCGTGCAGGTGGAGCGCGTCGTCGCGCACGCGCGCGCGGACGATTTCGCCCTCGTACGGCACGTCCACGAAGAACTCGCTCACCTCGCATGCGCTGCGCCGCAGCGCCGGATCGCTCGAGCGCGCGACGTGAATCCCATCGAGCAAACCCATGCGGCGATACATGTCGAGACAGAAGTCCGCCACCGTCTCCGCGGACGTCTTCCGGAACAGATCGATCAACCGGCCGTCCACGTAATTGGGCAACTGACGCACGGTCTTGCCGTGCCAGTTCGGCGCAATGCGCTTCGCGTAGAGCGGCGAGAACTTTCGCTGAAGCTTCGTGGCGACCGCGAAGTTGAGCTGCGCAGGTTCACCGGTCGCGCGATGGCGCAGAATGGTGCGCGTCTCGCGCGAATCGTGGTCGCTGTCATGATAAAAGAACACGAGGCGCCCCCCCATCTGCGCCTGCATCTGCCGGGCGGTCCGGATCTTGGCGACGAGAAAGCGCCGAGGGAAAAACCCGCAGGGCTGCTGGCCGAAGGCAATGATCGGCTCGAGGCTCATGCCGCGCGGCCTTGATTGGTGGGAGCGCGCGGCGCCAGGACCGCCTGCAGGAGCATACTGAAGGCGATGCACGCCGCGCAGCCGATGAGGTTGTACCAGAGATAGCTGATGTTGAGGGACAAGAACATGACGATCACGAGGGCCTGGGCCGCCAGGGCCGCGAAGAAGACTGCACTGCCGCCCACTCGCCGAAAGAAAAACGCCACCAGAAAGATCCCGAGCACGACACCGTAGAAGATGGAGCCGAGGATATTGATCGCCTCGATGAGGTTCTCCGCGAAGCCGGCGAACAGCGCGAACGCCACCGCGAAGAGACCCCAGAGGGCGGTGAAGCGCTTCGCCACTCGCACGTTGCGCGCCTCATCGGCGGCGGCGAGCGGACGGAAATGCCGCCAGAGGTCAATCGTCGTCGTCGTGCCGAGCGCGTTGAGCTCCGCCGCTTTGGAAGATAGCGCCGCGGCGAACATCACCGCGATGAGCAGGCCGATCGCACCGTGCGGAAGCTCGGCCAGGATGAACGTGATGAAGACGTAGTCGGAGTCCTTCGTCTTGGCGCGTGGATCGGCCGCCAGGAGCGCGGCTTTGGCCTCGGAGCGAACGGCAGCGCTCCGGCGGTTGGTCTCGAGCATGGTCGCGCGGGCGAACGACTCCACGGCGGCGTCCTGGGACGTGCGGGTGTGGAGCCAGGCGCGAATCGCCTTCTGGTTGTCCGCGACCGCAACGACATGTCGCTCTTCGAGGGCGAGGAATGTGCCGCCGTCCGGACCTTGCGCGTGACGCTGCCACTCGGACTGGTTGAAGAACAGCGGCGGACGTTCGAACTGGTAGAAGACGAACAGGAGCGCGCCGAGCAAGAGGATGAGGAACTGCATCGGAATCTTCAGGAGCGCATTGAACATCAGACCGAGGCGGCCTTCGCGCAACGAGCCGCCGCCGATGTAGCGCTGCACCTGCGATTGGTCGGTGCCGAAATACGAGAGCGAGAGAAACAACCCGCCCAGGAGGCCGGTCCAGAGCGTGTAGCGCCGGCTCGGGTCGAACGAAAGGTCCACCGCCTGCAATTTGCCCAGGGCACCGGCAACGTGCGCGGCGCCACTGAACCCGAGCCCCTCGGGCAGCTTGACCAGCAAGACGACGAAGGCCGTCGCCATGCCGCTGAAGATCACCGCCATCTGCCACTTTTGCGTCAGGCTGACCGCTTCACTGCCGCCCGTGACGGTGTACGCGATGACGAGGAGCCCGGTGAACACGATGATGAGATCCAGCCGCCAGCCCAGCACCGTGGAGAGAATGATGGCGGGCGCGTAGATGGTCACTCCCGCGGCGAGGCCACGTTGCAGCAGAAACAGTCCCGCGCCGAGCAAACGGGTCTTCCGGTCAAAGCGCCGGCCCAAAAACTCGTAGGCGGTATACACACCGAACCGGCGATACATGGGCAGAAACACGGCGCACACGATGATGAGCGCGAGCGGCAACCCGAAATAGTTCTGCACGAATCCGATGCCACTCTCGAAGCCCTGTCCCGGGATCGAGAGAAAGGTGATCGCGCTCGCCTGCGTGGCCATCACGGACAGGCCAATCGTGCCCCAGCCGGTGGACTGGCTGCCCTTCAGGTATGTGTTGAGGCTCCGAATGTTGCGCGTGCGCCACGAACCGTACGCGGCGATGCCGACCATGGTGCCGAGCAACACCACCCAATCGGCGACGTTCATGAGAAGATCCGGCTGAACACCGCCAGCAGGACCACCACGAGGACAAACCACCCAAACACGAACAGGTACACGCCGCGCCACGTGCGGAATCCAGGCAGGCCGGGCGGCTCGGCATCGGATCGCTGGTCAGGCAGCGGCGGTCGGGTCACTTGCCCAAGGAGACGAGATTCGCAAACAGCCGGTACGCTCCGGGCACTCCTTCAGGAAGTTGCCGAAACCACGCCAGGCTGGTGTACACGAAATACCCCTTTCCGTGCCGTGCCACGAGCAGGCCGCCTCGGAGCGGCATCTCGCCGGGATCGCCGGACGCAAGGATCGCCGAGAAGCGTTCGTCCCATTGGTCCGGGAAATACAGGCCACGCTCCTGCACCCACCCGTCAAAATCTGCTCTGGTGATGCGATTCGGCCTGGTCAACACCGGATGATCGGGCGCCAGAAACGTCACCGGCGCATGTTCGTCCGTAACTCGGTCTCGCGAAATGCGCAGGCGGAAGGGCGCCAGCCAGTTTGCGCCCAGGCCGTCGGAGAGGTTGTACTGTGCGATGACATTTCCGCCTGCCTCGACATACTCGAACAACGCCGGTAAATGGCCAGCGAGATCCTTCCGGGTGTTGAAGGCCCGGATACCGATGACGACGGCATCCAGAGGGCGCAGCTTGTCCGGGATCAAATCAGCGCCGGTCAACTGCGTGACCGCATAGCCCATGCGCTCCAAGCATCCGGCCACGTCGTCACCCGCGCCGGCCAGGTAGCCGATGTGACGGCCTCGAATCGCCAGGTCAAGGGAAACCGCTTTCAGGCGCGCGACGGGTTGGAGGAGCTGAAACGGAATGTGGTTGTAACGAAGCTCGATGCGCTGAGTATTGAACCGTAGGCCATTGACCTCCACGCTGCCCTCGAGGGTTGCCATGGCGAGCTGGGCCGGTGCCGTGACGGTGAAGGTGAACCGGGCGTGCTCCCCTGCCTCGGCCAGATGAAATGGTTGTGAGGCGGTGATCCTCCAACCGGTTGGGCCCTCCAACTGCACGGTGCCGGCGACGCTCGCGCGCGCGGCGGTAAGCTCAACCGTCACCGGGCGTGTGGCGCCGGGCGCGAACAGCTGCACATCCGACACGAACCGAAGTGAGACCGGCGGGATCACGTCCAATCGGCGGCGCATGGTCGCGTTCGCGGGATCCGCCGCCTGTACCGGCTCACCCGAAATCACCAGGGTCTGACCGCCAACTTCGAAGACGTACTCGATCGGGAATGCGGCCGGGTTCTCCGGACGACCGATGAGAGAAGGATTATCCACTTGAAACAAGCCGGCCGTGCCTTCTTTGCGAAGCCAGTACGGCTGGCTTGGCGGCGTGGTGGCGGGCAGGATCTGGTTCTCGTCACGGACGACCGATTGGTTGGCGCGCAGCTCGAGGACCGTGGTGACCGCGCGCTGGATACTGGGGTAACGCACCGCCGTCCAGCGAACAGGGAGACCCGAACGCATGACCGCAGTGTGGCGCATCTTCAACGTTTCGCCGGGCACGGCCTCGGGTTGATCCACCAGGGTCTCCACCTCGAGACCGATGAAGGCCTGGATGATCCGGTCCAGTTGCTGGCGTTTGTCGCTGACGACGGGATTCGCGGGCAATACGGACACTCGGCTGCGGATCGCCAACAAGGCGGGCACGCTGGCCGCCGGGTCTTCCGGCTTGAACCGCGCGATCGCTTCCTCGGTCAATCGCCCGATCTCCGCGCCACCCGGCACGCGGTTCCACGTCGTGTCCACTCCGTCGAGGATGTCGTGCGCCGCGGGTTCGCCACCGAGCGATACAAAGGACTCGGTCCTCGACGGGCCGACCGGCACGCCGAGGCCCACGTCGAAGCCTTGCGTCTTGTGCATGGCCCGACTGCGGGCGGCAATCGAGGCAAACGGTTCGCCCAGCACCGGGTCGTTGCCACCGATGTCCATCTTCACCACGCCTGTCCCGTTGCCCCCGGCCGCGCCGGCTCCTGCGCCGCCAACGCCGACGTTGTGGAGAATGCGTTTGGGCTGCCACGGGGTCAGCTCGCCGAGTTGCTCGGGGAATGCTCGCGGGTCGCCGGCGAGCTTGAAGGCTTCAACGGCAAGGATGGTGGACGCGGTGTGATGGCCGTGAGTGTTCCCCGGCTGCGGAGAGAAACGCGTGACGATCACGTCCGGCCGGAACGAGCGGATCACGCGGACGATGTCAGCCAGGACTGCCTGCCGATCCCAGATCCGCAGAGTGTCCTGGTAATCCTTCGAAAACCCGAAGTCTTTCGCGCGCGTGAAGTACTGCCGTCCTCCATCCAGACGCCGCGCGGCGAGCAATTCCTGAGTGCGAGCTACGCCCAATTGCTCGCGGAACTGGGGACCGAGCAGGTTCTGACCGCCGTCGCCCCGCGTGAGCGACAGATAGGCCGTCCGGTATCCACGACCGCGCGCCAGGTAGGTGATGACCCGCGTGTTCTCGTCGTCCGGATGCGCCGCGATGTACAGCACGCTGCCCATCGTGGCGAAGCTGCGCAGTTGCTGCAGGATGTCGGGGTCGACCGGGAGCTCGGCGGCTCGACTGAGCCCGGAGCAGCCGGCCAGCAAGCTTGCGGCGAGGGCCAGCCCAAGCACCTGGCGGGTGCGCCTGGCCGGCCCTCTTGACGTCGTCGTCGTTTTCATGTGTGCCGCCCCCGGTGACGCACGGCGATCCTGTATTACAGATGTGGGGCATCGGACAGCAGAGCCTTCTCGCCACCTGGCCCGCTCGGGCGCCCCCGCGCCGCCCGGCTCCGGCGCGTCAGTAAGATAACACCTGTTCTCAGACACAGCGGCCATATCAGAGCGCGGACGAACCGTGGCATCGCGCGCCGATCCTGTGAGAGCGCGCGGGACAAGTCAAACCGGCGCCTCGAGGCAAAGGGCGGGCGCCGGCCCCCGGGGCGCTCCGAACGGACCGGCGCGGTCGCCCAGGCTCCCGGCACCGGTTACAGGGTTTCAGGTCGTCACCTTGAACCGGAATGCGAGTGAGCTGTCTGCCTTTCGGATCATAGTTGCCCGACAGGCTTGCCCGCTCAGTCGCTACGCGAGCCTCTCGCTAGCTCGCACTCTTGTTTCTGCTTGAAGCAGTCGTCTATGCAGGTCTGATAGCCGTCCGTCCACTCCCCCTGACTGCCGACGCCGAAAGGGGCGAGCAGCAGCAGTACGCCTACCGCCCCGGGCGGACCTCTCCGCGGGCAGATGAAGCCGAATCCAAGGGGAAGCGGTACTGCCCGCCGCCCGCGTGCTGTCACGGAGCTCTCAGCCGGCGCCCTTGACAGCCGCCGCGCGCCTTGGGAGGATCGACGCCGGGAGCCGAGGGTTCGAAGCGACGTCCGCAGGGAAAGGAACGAGACCATGCGATCGATCGTGCTGGGCCTGCTGGCGATGGCGACGGCGGCCGGTTGTGCCGCAGCGCGCAACACACCCGCCCAGGACCTGGCCTGGGAGCGCTGGGGGGCGTGCAGTCATTTCTCCACGATCACGATCGAGCGGATCGAGCTGGACGGCCGGCTCGTGGTCGCCGCGTACGAGGTCGATGGCGCGCGGTTCAGCGCGTGCGTGCGCGAGGCGGCGGACGACCAGATCCGCCGCGGAGCCGCCCCCGTGCCACAGGCGGTCGTGCTCGTGAAGAACTACGGTTGCCAGGGCGGTGCGATGTGAGCCTGCGCCGATTCCACATCGCCGCATGGGTGGCGGCCGCGCTACTCCTCGGCGTGGCCCAGCCGGGGTCCGCCCAGGCGCCGTCCGGCGAGGTGACGGTCTCCTTCCACGTCACGCTGGCGCCCTCCTGGTTCGATCCGTCCACCGCCCCGCCCCAGATCACGCCCTTTGGCGTCCTCTACGCAGTTCACGACGCGCTGGTCCGCCCGCTCCCCGGCCAGAAGATGGGCTCGAGCCTCGCCGAGTCGTGGACGGAGAGTCCCGACGGGCTCGTGTACGAGTTCAAGCTGCGCCGCGGGCTCAAGTTCCACAACGGCGACCCTGTGACGGCCGACGACGCCAAATGGAGCTTCGAGCGCTACCAGGGCGCAGGTGCGAAGCAGCTCCAGACCAGAGTGCGGCAGGTGGACGCGGTCGACCCACTGACGCTGCGCTTCCAGCTCAAGGAGCCCTGGCCGGATTTCATGACCTTCTATGGCACCACCGCCACGGCGGCCGGAATCGTCCTGCCCAGGAAATACTTCGAGCAGGTCGGGGCGGACGGCTTCAAGCAGAAGCCCATCGGCGCGGGCCCCTACAGGTTTGTGAGCCAGCGGCCCGGCATAGACGTGGTCCTGGAAGCCTTCCCCGGATACTGGCGGCACGCGCCGTACGTCAAGCGGCTGACCATGAAGGGAGTGCCCGACAGCACCACGCGGCTGACGATGCTCAGGAGCGGCGAGACGGACTTCGCCCTCTTCCTCGACGGGCCCGACGCGGAGGCGGTGAAGCGCGATCCGCGCCTGACGCTGACGGCCACGCGGCATGCGTCCATTTTCTGGATCGAGTTCGCCGACCAGTGGGATCTCAAGTCGCCGTGGAGCGACAAGCGCCTGCGGCTGGCGGTCAACTACGCACTCGATCGCAAGGGGACGAACGAGGCCGCCTGCCTCGGCTTCTGCCCGCCGGCCGGCGTCATCGTCCCGCGCGTGATGGACTTCGCGCTCCAGGTTCCACCGCTGCCCTACGACCCGGGCAAGGCCAAGCAGCTCCTCGCAGAGGCCGGCTACCCGAACGGCTTCGACGCCGGGGAGTTCGTGGCCATCCCGGGCTTCCCCACGGTGGGCGAGGCCGCGCTGAACAACCTCATCGCGGTCGGTATCCGGATGAGGATGCGGCCGATGGAGCGCGCCGCCTTCTACGCCGCCTGGCAGGAGAAGAAGCTCCGCGGGCTGTTCCTCGTCGCCGTGGGGAACTCGGGCAACGCCGCGAGTCGCGTCGAGGCGTTCATCTACTCCAAGGGCGCCTCCGCCTACGGCGGCTATCCGGACATCGACGAGCTGTTCCTGCAGCAGGCGCGCGAGCGGGATCCCGCCAAGCGCGAGGTCCTGCTCCACCGTATCCAGCAGGCCACCATAGATCGGGTGATGTTCGCGCCGCTCATGGACCTGCGCGGGCTGATCGCCATCGGACCGCGGCTGGCCGACCACACCATGAACACGATCCCGATGTACCCGTTCCCCGTGTACGAGGACATTCGGCTCAAGAGCCAGTGACGCCCTCGGCATATGCCGGGGCTTCGCCCCAGGAGGTGACACCATGACGCCCACTCGTCGAGGGTTCCTCACACTGGCTGCCGGCGGCTTCGCGCTGGCCGGCGGCCTCGCCCGTGCGTTCGCCCAGTCCAAGATCAAGCCGGGCCCCCGGGACCTGCTGCTCGTGGTCGACGTGCAGAACTGCTTCACGCCGGGCGGCTCGCTCGCCGTCAACGACGGGGACAAGATCATCCCGATCATCAACCGGCTCGCGCCGGCCTTCGAGCACGTGATCCTGACGCAGGACTGGCACACGCCGGGGCACATCTCCTTCGCGTCGAGCCATGCGGGCAAGAAGCCCTTCGAGACGGTGAGCCTGCCGTACGGGACGCAGGTGTTGTGGCCGGACCACTGCGTGCAGGGGACGCCGGGCGCGGAGCTGCACAAGGACCTGCGCATTCCGCATGCCGAGCTGATCATTCGCAAGGGCTACCGCAACCAGATGGACTCCTACTCGGCTTTCTACGAGGCCGACGGCAAGACGCCGACCGGGCTCGCCGGCTACCTGCGGGAGCGCGGCCTCACGACCGTGTTCCTCGTCGGACTCGCCACCGACTTCTGCGTGTTCTGGTCGGCGATGGACGCGCGCAAGGCGGGCTTCAATGCCCTCGTGATCGAGGATGCCACGCGTGGGATCGACGCCGGCGGCTCGATGGCGAAGTCCTGGCAGGAAATGCTCGGGGCAGGCGTCAAGCGGATCCAGTCGACCGACGTGGCGGTCTAGTGCCGACCGACGCGTTCAGCGCGCTCGAGCGCCTGTGGAGCCTCGCCGGCTGCGAGGCCGCCGCGCTCGAGCGCGTGACGCTCACGGGCGCCGACCCGATCCTGCCCACGGACTTCAAGATCGGCACCGCGGCCTCCGCCGTGATCGCCGCCGGCGCGCTCGCGGCCTCCGAGATCTGGCGGCTGCGGACGGGGCGGGGGCAGTCCGTCTCGGTCGACCTGCGCGCCGCCGTCGCCGCCTTCCGCAGCGAGCGCTACCTGCGCGCCGAGAGCCAGCCGGACCTCCATCTCCGCGATCCCATCTTCGGCTTCTACCAGGCGGGCGACGGGCGCTGGATCCAGATCCATTCCAACCTGCCGCATCACCACGAGGGGGCGTTGAGAGTGCTCGGCTGCGAGGACACGCGCGAGGCCGCCGCCGCGGCCGTCGGGAAGTGGACCGCCGGCGACCTCGAGAACGCGTTCGCGGCGGCGGGCCTGCCCACCGGCATGGTGCGCTCGCGCGCGGAGTGGCACGCCCACCCGCAGGGTCTCGCGGTCGCTGAGCTGCCCCTCTTGGAGATTGTGAAGATAGGCCAGACCCCGCCTCAGCCTGCCGGCGCGGGCCCGCGCGCGCTCTCGGGAATCCGCGTGCTCGACCTCACGCGCGTCATCGCGGGGCCAATCTGCGGCCGCACCCTCGCGGGCTACGGCGCCGACGTGCTGAACGTCTCGTCGAAACACCTCCCGAATCTGCTGGGCTTGGTGATCGATACCGGCTTGGGCAAGCTCTCGGCGTCGCTCGACCTGAGGCAGGCGGGCGACGCCGACCGGCTGCGGGCGCTCGTCCGCGACTGTGACGTCTTCTGCCAGTCCTACCGGCCGGGGGCGCTCGCCCGCCTCGGCCTCGGGGCCGAAGAGATGGCGCGGCTCCGCCCCGGCATCGTGTACGTGACGCTCTCCGCCTTCAGTCACGTCGGGCCATGGCGCGAACGACGGGGATTCGAGACGATCATCCAGTCCGTCAGCGGGATGGCGCACGAGCAGGGGTTAGGCGCCGCCGGAGGCGAGAAGCCCCAGCACCTGCCCGCGCAGGTGGTGGACCACGGCACGGGATACCTCGCCGCCTTCGGCGCGCAGGTCGCGCTCGCCCGCCGCGCGCGCGAAGGCGGCAGCTACCTGGTGCGCGTGTCGCTGGCTCAGACCGGAAAGTGGGTTGATGCTCTAGGGCGCGTGGATGGCCGGCGCACACCCGACCTCACGCCGGACGCCGTGCAGGACCTGATGGCGGACATGGACTCACCCTACGGCCGGCTGCGCCACGTCGTGCCCGCCGCGCGGCTGTCGGAGACGCCCGCGTTCTGGTCGCGTCCGACGGTGCCGCTCGGCACCCACCCGGCCGCCTGGCCCGCCTGAGCGCCCATGGTTAGGCACCTCGACGTGCCGGACGACTCGGGGATCAGCGGCAAGGTCGCGGTCGTGATGGGCGGTGGCGCCGCGGGCGCCGGCATCGGCAACGGCCGCGCCGCCGCGATCCTCCTGGCCAGGGCGGGCGCCCGGGTCGTCGTGGTGGATCGCACAATCGATCTGGCCGAGCAGACGGTCGCGATGATCAAAGAGCAGGGGTGGGAAGCCCTCGCGCTCGAGGCGGATATTACCCGGGCGGAGGACTGCGCCATGGTGGTGAAGGCGGCGCTCGACCAATTCGGCCGCCTCGATCTCCTCGACAACAATGTCGGCATCGGCAGCCGCGGGTCTGTCGTGGACGAGACCCAGGAGAACTGGCGCCGCGTCATGCAGGTCAACGTCGAGACGATGTTCCTGGCCGCCAAGCACGCGATCCCCGCCATGATCCGCGGGGGCGGCGGCGCCATCGTCAACGTGTCGTCGATCTCCGCGCTCAGACCGCGCGGCCTGACGGCCTATTCCGCCTCCAAGGGTGCCGTCATCGCTCTCACCCGCGCCATGGCGGTAGACCACGGCCGCGACGGGGTCCGGGTGAACTGCGTGGCGCCGGGGCCGGTCTACACGCCGATGGTCTACCAGCGCGGCATGAGCGCGGAGGCCCGCGACCGGCGCCGCCGCGCCTCTGTCTTGGGGATCGAAGGCACCGGCTGGGACGTCGGCCACGCGGTGCGCTTCCTCCTCTCGGATCACGCGCGCTACATCACGGGGCACACGCTCGTCGTCGACGGTGGCGCCACGCTGTCGGGGCCGGAGCGCGCGTCGGAGTGAGAGGTTAGCCTCGGGCATGTTCGCGTCTCCGGGCTCGATCGCGTTCCAGCTCGGCCCCTTGGTGGTCCGGTGGTATGGGATCCTGACGGCGGTGGCCATCGTGGTGGGTCTGTGGCTCGTGGACCGGCAGGCGCGCGCCGAGCATCTCCCTGAAGACAAGATCTCGAGCTGTGTCATGTGGGGAGTCGTGACCGGGTACATCGGGGCGCGCCTCTACGAAGTGGCGTTCAACTGGGATTACTACGGCCGGAATTGGGCCAAGATTCCCGCCGTGTGGGAAGGGGGGCTCGCCATCCACGGCGGCCTCATCGTCGGTTCCGCGGTCGCCGCCGGGCTCGCCGCGTGGCGGGGCCTCCCGGTGCTGCGACTCCTGGACATCGCGGCGCCCAGCATGGCCATCGCGCAGGCCATCGGGCGCTGGGGGAATTTCTTCAACGAGGAGGCCTTTGGACGGCCGACCGATCTGCCCTGGGGCCTCTACATCTCGCCTCGACACCGGCCGCTCGAGTACCGGGGCGCGGAATTCTTCCACCCGACCTTTCTCTACGAATCGCTCTGGGACCTGGCGGTGTTCGCGGTCCTCGTCGGCTGGCTCCGCCCGCGCTGGCGTGACCGGCCGGGAGCGCTCTGCTTCTGGTACGTCGGCTTGTACTCGGTCGGGAGATTCGCCATCGAATCCATGCGGCTCGACAGCTTCTGGGCCGGCGGCTACCGCGTGCCCCAGCTCGCGAGCCTGGTCGGCATCGCCATTTCCATCTGCGGTCTCCTGTGGGTCAGCCGGGGCACCCGCAGCGGCACGAGCGCGGCGTGAATCCCGAGCATATTGTCCCAAAACATTTCGTCGAGGAGGACTAAGCCGATGGCGAGCGTCTACGAGCAGGTCTACCAGCGGTCCATGCGGGATCCCGAGGGGTTCTGGGCCGAGGCGGCCGAGGACATCTACTGGGACCGGCGCTGGGACAAGGTCTTCGACGACTCCCGCAAGCCTTTCTACCGCTGGTTCGTTGGCGGCCGGCTCAACACCTGCTTCAACGCGCTCGACCTGCACATCGAGCGGGGTCGGGGCAAGCAGATCGCGCTGATCTACGACAGCCCGGTGACGGGCACGGTGCGCAGCTACACGTACGAGGCGTTCCGCGACGAGGTGGCCCGCACGGCCGGGGCGCTCCGCCGCCAAGGCATCACCAAGGGCGACCGCGTCATCATCTACATGCCCATGGTGCCCGAGGCGGTCATCGCCATGCTGGCCTGCGCCCGCATCGGCGCCATCCACTCGGTGGTCTTCGGCGGGTTCGCCTCCCACGAGCTGGCGAAGCGCATCGACGACGCGACGCCCAAGATGATTCTCTCGGCCTCCTGCGGCATCGAGCCGGGGCGGGTGGTGGCCTACAAGCCGCTCCTGGACCAGGCCATCCAACTGTCCGGCCACAAGCCAGGGCGCTGCGTGATCCTGCAACGCGAGCAGGAGAAGGCGCAGCTCACGAAGGGGCGCGACCTCGACTGGGGCGACTTCCTTTCGGGCGCGCCGGCTGCCGACTGCGTGCCGGTGGCGGCGACCGACCCGCTCTACATCCTCTACACATCCGGGACCACGGGAGTGCCCAAGGGCGTGGTGCGGGACAACGGCGGCCACGCCGTGGCGCTCAAGTGGTCCATGGAGAACATCTACGGCATGGGCGCGGGCGAGACGTACTGGACCGCGTCCGACATCGGCTGGGCCGTCGGGCACTCGTACACCGTCTACGCGCCGCTGCTCAAGGGCTGCACCAGCATCCTCTACGAGGGCAAGCCGGTCGGCACCCCCGATCCAGGCGCCTTCTGGCGCGTCGTCTCCCAGCATGGCGTGAGCGCGCTCTTCACCGCGCCCACGACCTTCCGCGCGATCAAGAAGGAAGACCCGCAGGGGACCCATATCGGGAAATACGATCTCTCGCGCTTCCGCACGCTCTTCCTGGCGGGCGAGCGCTGCGACCCGGACACTCTTCACTGGGCCGAGGAGCGCCTGCGGGTGCCGGTCATCGACCACTGGTGGCAGACGGAGACGGGCTGGCCCATCGCGGCCAACTGCGTGGGGCTCGGCCAGCTGCCCGTCAAGCCGGGCTCGCCCACCAAGGCGGTGCCGGGCTACGACGTGCGCGTTCTCGACGAGGGGAACACGGAGGCGCCGGCGGGGCAGATCGGCTCCATCGCGATCCGGCTCCCGCTGCCGCCCGGGTGCCTTCCCACCCTGTGGAACAACGACGCGGGCTATGTGAAGTCCTATCTCGAGCGGCACCCGGGACACTACCTCACGGCCGACGCGGGCTACCAGGACGAGGACGGATACCTCTACATCATGAGCCGTATCGACGACATCATCAACGTGGCCGGCCACCGGCTCTCGACGGGCGGCATGGAGGAGGTGCTGGCGGGGCACCCCGATGTGGCCGAGTGCGCGGTGATGGGCGTGGCCGACGCGCTCAAGGGCGAGATCCCCGTGGGGTTCGTCGTCACCAAGGCGGGGGTGACCAAGCCCGACGCCCTGCTGGTGAAGGAGCTGGTCGAGCGGGTGCGGGAGCACATCGGGCCGGTCGCCGCCTTCAAGCTGGCGATGGTGGTGAAGCGCTTGCCCAAGACCCGCTCGGGCAAGATCCTGCGCGGGACCATGAAGAGGATCGCGGACGGGACTGACTACGAGATGCCCGCCACCATCGACGACCCCGCCATCCTCGACGAGATCGCCGAGAGCCTCAAGAAGGCCGGCTACCCCGGCAAGCCCTAGCACGGTGAGCCGGCGCGAGGGGCTTGACAGACGCCCGGTTGTGGCGTTTTCTTGTACGTGTCGGAGGCTGAGGCGCCCGTCTCCGGCGTGGCGTCCACCCCAGGGGAGGTCCTATGGACAGCACTCCACCCGGCTCGTTACGCGAGCCATCGGGTAGGCAGCCGCTCCTGATGGCTCGCGAGGCGACAAGAACAGCAGCACACTAAGAGCCCGGCTTATCCGCCGGGTCATGCCCGGGCCCGAGGGCCCGGCGCCTTGATTGGAACTGCCCGGATGGCGGTAACCGGTGCCGCCATCCGGGCTTTTCCTTGCCTTGGCGGCTTTTCCGGACGCGAAACGCTATCGCTGTCGGGCGGAACCGGTAGATGTACCCCTCGGGCATGTGAGCATAGGAAACGTAAAGGCCACTATCAGACGCGGGCTCGCGGTCACCTCGCGGGTGCAGGGGGCGAGAGTGAGCGCTCCTCAGCCGGGTACGCGAGGCATTGGCGACCACGACCTGAACGTGACCTGCCGCTCGGCCTCGGCCCTCACCGCTGGCGCACACGTCCGGGATACAATGGGCGCCGATGGCGATCTTCTACGAGGCTGTTCTGCGGGCGCTGGACGCCGCCTCGATCCGATTCGTCATCGTCGGTGGCGTCGCCGTGATCCTGCATGGTGTGCCGCGATCGACAGCTCATCTCGACCTCGCGATCGACCTCGCGGAGGGCAACGTGCGTCGATTCATCGGGGTCATGGCGCAGCTCGGGTTCGTTCCGCGCGCGCCGGTCGCGGCGGCCGACCTGGCCAGCGCCGATCACCGGCGAGACTGGGTCGCCGACAAGCACATGATAGCGTTTACGTTCCACCGCCCGGGCCGACCACTCGATGAGGTGGACGTGCTGATCGATCCGCCCCTGCCCTTTGCCGAGCTGGCGGCCGGCGCAGACTTCGTGGAAGCCGAGGGCTTGCGCCTGCCGATCGTGGGCATTCGGCATCTGATCCGCATGAAGGAGGGCGCCGGACGGGCGCAGGATGTGGCGGACGTTGACGCCCTGCGCCGTTTGCTGGAGGCCTCGGGTGAGTGATCCGGTCCTCCGCCGTGGGGTGACGCACGCCTACCCGCTCGAGCGCCTGCTCGCCTTCCGGGCCATGCCGGCGGCCGACAAGCTGCGGTGGCTCGAGGAAACGCGGCAGTTCCTCGATCGGTTCCTCACGCCCGAGCGAAAGGCCCTGATGGACCGTTTTCGTCGCGGCGAGCTCTGAAGGGAGCGGGCTGGCTCATCGCGTCTCTTCCTTGCTCTCAGCGCTTGACGACCTGGCCGGTCTCGATGTCGATCACGTCTCGCCGGGGGCCCATCGTCCGCATAGTCTCGAAGCCGTCCTCGACCATGTCGCAGTAGAGCTCCACGCGGTTGCCGTCAGGGTCGGGGAAG
>DASYVT010000137.1 GCA_035936835.1 Candidatus Methylomirabilota bacterium
GCGTGGAAGGGCAAGCGGCGCTGGGCGACGCTCGTGATCGGCGTGACGCTCGTCCTGTTCGCCGTCTGGTTCAGGCACGACGTCACCGACCTGCTCGCGATCGGGCTGTGATGGGAGCCGCGGCGGAGAATCGCCCGTGAGTCCGGCCCTGGCGCGCCGGCTGAATGCCGTGTTCGTCCTCGCGGTGGCCAATGCGCTCACTACCTTTCTCATGTGCGGGCTTGGGGCCTGCCCGGACAACCCGACCACCTACCTGAGGCTCCGATGATGCACGCCGTGCGGCCGGCGCGAAAACACCTGGCGCTCCTGACGGCGCTCGTCGGCATGATGGTGGCGCAGCCGCTCGTCGGCCACCGAAGCGTCGCGGCGGGCGCCGTCTCCGACGCCGTGCTCTCCGCGATCTGCCTCTACGTGTTCTTCATCGTCTTCGGGGAGCGACGGCAGCAGCGCGCGGCCCTGCTCCTCCTCCTCCCGGCCTTCGCGAGCAACTTCGGCATCTATGTCCTGCCCCGCGGGGCCCACACCGCGTCGGAGGTTCTGTACCACTGCATCATGGTGGCATTCCTCGGCTTCGCGGTGGCGGTGATCCTGCGCGACATCTTCGCGAAGAGCGTGATCCGCGGCGACGACGTCATCGGGACCTTCTGCGGGTATATGCTGGTGGCGCTGGTCTGGGCCAACCTCTACACGCTGACCTACCTGCTCGTTCCCGGCACCTTCACCGTGAATCCGGACATCGCGTGGCGGCTGGGCGAGTGGCACCACCGACGCGCGCTGTTCGAATACCTGAGCTTCACGACGCTGACAAGCTTGGGCTACAGTGACATCACCCCGATCGGCCCGCCCGCGTATATGCTCACGTGGCTCGAGGTGATGGTCGGGCAGTTCTACATGGCGGTGGTGGTCGCCCAGCTGGTCGGGCTCAAGCTGGCTCAGGCGCTCAGGGGGGGCAGACCCGAAGCGAAGTAGCAGGAGCCGCGCGCTGCGGCAGGAGGCGGCGATGGGCGAGGTTCTCGGACTCGGTCTGACGCACTACCCCGGCCTGATGGTCCCGGACGACGCGATGGGCAGTCTCGTGCTGCGCACGATCGCGATCGGCAAGGTGCCGGAGGCGCTGCGGGACCCCGCCGCGTGGCCGGAGGCCATGCGGCGGGAGTGGGCCGGCGATCAGGGCGCGGCCGCCGCGGCCGACCACCGGCGCAGGCTCGTCGAAGGCTTCCGCGCTGTGCGCAAGGCGCTCGACGACTTCGCGCCGGATTTCGTCGTCATCTTCGGTGACGACCAGTACGAGAACTTCCGCGAGGACATGATTCCGCCCTTCTGCGTCTTCGCCGTGCCCGAGATGGTCAGCCGGCCTTTCGCCCGCGCCAACGCCTTCTTCCCCGGCGGCAACGTCTGGGGCGAGGCCAAGGACAAGGAGTTCCGCGCTGTTGGGCACCCGGGAGGCGCGAAGCACCTGATCGCGCGCCTGATGGCCGAGGGCTTCGACATGGCGTACGCCTACACGCTACGCCACGAGATCGGGCTGGCGCACGCCTTCATCAACACACTCCTGTATCTCGACTACGACCGGCAGGGCTTCCCGTATCCGGTGGTCCCGTTCCACGTCAACTGCTACGGGTCGTCCATCGTCAGGAACCGTGGAGGCATCGCGTCCTCGGGCGACGCGGGAGCGGACCCGCCCGGGCCGACGGCGGCGCGCTGCTTCGCGCTGGGCGCCGCGACGGCGCGCGCGCTGGCGGCGGGCCCGTGGCGCGTGGCGCTCATCGCCTCCTCGAGCTGGTCGCACGCCTTCCTGACTCCGCGGACGGGGTATCTCCATCCCGACATCGAGGCCGATCGCGCGCGCTTCGCCGAGCTGCGCGATGGCCGCCTCGAGCGCTGGCGCGACCTCATCTGGCCCGAGATCGAGGCCGCCGGCCAGCACGAGCTGCTCAACTGGATCTGCCTCGCGGGAGCCATGCACGCGCTCGGCCGCCGCGCCGAGATCGTGGACTGGGTGGAGACCTACGTCTTCAACTCGAGCAAGTGCTTCGCGGTCTTTCCGTGCTCGTAACGCTCGACGACATCAAGGTAATGTTCGTGGTATCCCCAAGTGGTCCCCAGGGCGCCGGCGAGGCCTTCGGCAGGCTGGAAGCCCGTCTCCCGGGCCTCAAGGGGAGAAAATTCTACGGGACCCTTCTGAACGGCGAGTACCGTGCGTGCGTGGCGCTCGAGCCCCAGGACTCGCCGGCCGCTATGGGTCTGGAGACGTGGACGATCCCGGGCGGCGCCTACGCGCGCCGAAAACTGGAACGCTGGTCGGAGCGCCTTCCCGAGATCGGTCAGATCTTCGGCGCCCTGACCGCGGAGTACGCTCGAGACCCGGCGCGTCCGAACGTCGAGTTCTACCGGAGCCAGAAGGAGCTGCTCCTCTTCATGGCGGTCACGAGCCGCGCAGAAAGCCGGGCTCTGGTCCCTTAGGCGTCGCCTACGCGTCCCCGTCCCGGCCGGGAGCGCGCTCGGCTTGCGCGGCCTCTTTGGCGGCCATCTTGCGCTTGAGCTCCTCGGGCGTCAGGCGGACGATGTCCTCGTTCTGGTGGGCGTAGACCGTGTGCGCCGAGGTGTCGAGCTGCTCGAGCGCCACGCGCCCCTCGAGCACCTGCGATTTCCACCGCTGCTGCTCCTCCTCGCGCGCGTGGAACTCCGGCATGACCTCGCGCGCGAAGAGCTCGAGGCTCGCGCAGATGTCCTCGTGGGGCGTCCGGCCCGTCTGGTTGAGCAGGATGACCTGGTCCACGCGGGCGGCCTCGAACTCGCGGAGCCTCCGCCTGATCGTCCTGGGTGAGCCGATCAGCCCCGCCCGGAGCGTCTCCTCGGCCTTCGGCGTCTGGCGCCACTCCTCGTAGAGCTTCCACATGTTGCCCCTGCCCGGCTCGGCCATGCCGTGCCGCCCGTAGTGCGAGAGGCAGAACACGAAGAAAGTCCAGCCGGCCGCCTTCTCCTGCGCCTCTTCGTCCGTCGGCGCGCACATGAACGCGCTCACCATCGCGACGTTGGGATTGGTCGGGTACTCCGCGAGCTTGGCCAGGCGCCGGGTCAGGTTGACGTAGTACTCGTTCACCCAGACGCGCGCCGCCTCCGGGCTGACGAACTGGAAGCCGAGCGCGCCCATGCCCCATTGCCCGGCATTGCCGATGGTCGTGATGTTGGAGCAGGCGACCCAAAGCGGCGGGTGCGGCTTCTGGTAGGGCTTGGGGATCACGTTGCGCGCGGGAAAGTCGAAGAAGCGGCCGTGGAACTCGACCGCATCCTGCGTGAAGCACGGGATGAGCGCCCGCACCGCCTCCTCCCACACGTCGCGCTTGTCGCGCACGCGGCGGCCGAAGGGATGCAGCTCGACGGGACCTTGCGCTTCGCCGAGCCCGAGCTCCACGCGCCCGCCGGAGAGAAGGTCGAGAGTCGAGACCCGCTCGGCGACGCGGATCGGGTGGTTGGTGGGAAGCTGGATGACGCCGTGGCCGAGCCGGATGCGGCGCGTGCGCTGGCTCGCCGCGCCGAGGAAAACCTCGGGCGCGGAGGAGTGCGAGTACTCCTCGAGGAAGTGGTGCTCGACTTCCCACGCGTAGTCGTAGCCGAGACCGTCCGCCAGCTCGATCTGGGCGAGGGACTCGTGGAGGAGCCGGTACTCGCTGTCGGCGCTCCACGGCCGCGGCAGCTGATGCTCGTAGAAGATCCCGAACTTCATCGCTCGCAGAGAGTATATCCTCGGCGCACGCATGGTCAAGGTCATTACGTTCCTCAAGCGGAAGTCCGGGATGCCGGTAGAGGAGTTCCAGAGCTACTGGCGCACCCGGCACCCGGAGGTCGTGACGCGGCTCCCGGGAGTGCGCCGCTACGTCCAGTCCCACACACTTCTCGCCACGTATCGTACGGACGAGCCCGTCTACGACGGGATCGCCGAAGTGTGGGCCGACGACACCGCGGCCCTCCGCGCCATGACGCAGAGCCCCGCGCATACGGGCGTCCAGGCGGACGAGGCGCGCTTCATCGACCGCGCGAGCATGGGCGTGATCATCACCGAGGACCACGTGATCAAGGACGGCCTCGCGCCGCTGGACGCCGTGAAGAGCGTGGACTTCCTCACCCGCAAGGCCGGCCTGGCGGTGGAAGAGTTCCGGCGGCACTGGCTCCTGGTGCACGCGCCCATCGCGGCGGCGATCCCCGCCCTCCGGCGCTACGTCCAGAGCCACACCCGCCGCTCGGCGTACGAGGCGGGCCGCGTGCCCGCCTACGACGGCGCGGCGATCACCTGGTACGATTCTGCGGAGGCGTTCCGCGGCGCTCTAGCCACCGCCGAGTACGCTCGCGTCGCCGCCGACGCCCCGTCCTTCCTCTCCATGGACCGGATACGCTCCATCCTCACCCGGGAGCACGTCATCGTCGGATGAACGGGGTCAGGTCTTGAAATCCAACATCGGGCCCCGGCAGCCGCTGCTGCGCCGGAGCAGAATCCGGCCCGGCAATGCGTGAATGCAAGACCTGACCCCGACTATCAGGCAGCCAGGGCCCTGTCGGTGGCGGCCTGCCGGAGAGCCTGAAAGTCCACGGCGCACGGGGACACGACTGACCGGCTGGGTGTCAGGACGATCTCCAGCGACTCCGCCCCTTCCTTGTCCGCGGAGAAGTGGCGCTGGGTCACTCGCAGGAGCGCCGCCACCTCGACCGGCCTGTCCAGCGGCACGGCCATGAACACCCGCCAGCCGCCGCGGAGCCGGCGGCTCACTACGGGCGCCGCCGCGGCGCCGAGCTCCCAGTGGATCGCGTCGGTGAGCATGATCTGCCGGTCCCGCTCGGAATCCCGGCGATTCTGCAGACGCTCCACGAGCGCGAGCAGCGCGCTCACCGCAACGAACGGAATCGCGACCATCACGAGTGCCGCCAGCAGACCTGTCATGGGCTTCCTCCCTTTTGCTCACTAAGACACCGGAGGGGCGCCCGCGTGAAACGCCCGAGCGCGACGACGGGAGCGCCGGGACTACGCAGAGAGCGGGTGGAGATCCGGTCGGCAGCTCGTGCAGGCGGTGAGACCGACAGCCTCGGCGTGCCGGCGCGACCCGAACAGCGTGAGCTGGGACATCGGCTCCTGCGACAGCGAGCCGCACGTCGGCAGGCAATACTCCGTGTAGCCCTCGAAGAGGACGTACATGTTGCCGCGCTCGATCCTGTGCGCGCGGAGGCCCACCGGCACACCCTCGAGCGAGAGCAGCCGCTCCTTGAGCCCGATCTTGGTTCCGGCATAGCCGGTCAGGTCGCCGCTGCTGCCGATCACGCGATGGCACGGGATGGCGATCGGGATGGGATTGTGCCGGAGCGCCTGGGCGACGGCGCGCACCGAGGCAGGCTCGCCGATGCGGCGCGCGATCCCGGCGTAGGACGTGATGCCGCCATACGGCAGCTGCGCCGTCGCCGCGAGCACGCGCCGCTGGAAGTCGCTCCCCGCCCAGCGGAGGTCGAGCGGCCAGCTGAGCCGTGTGCTCCGGGCGCTCAGATAGTCGAGGAGCTCCCGGTACGTCGCCTCGACCACCGACTTGTCCTCCACCGCCTCGTCCCCGGCCAGGCGGGCAAGATGCGACCGCGCCGCGCGCTCCGAATCGATATACCTGACCATCGAGACGCCCAGCTCTGAGCGGGCAATCAGAATCTTGCCGAGCGGCGAGGGGAAGATGCCGTAGGCGACCATGCGCGACCGGATGTCGGCCAGCCGGGACTCGAGCTCGGCGCGCGACAGCGTGGGGTCGGCCCCG
>DASYVT010000138.1 GCA_035936835.1 Candidatus Methylomirabilota bacterium
GGGAGCCCGAGATGGGCGAGGATCCGCTGAATGACGGCCGGGTCGTCGATCGTGGCTATGAGCTGCATCCGCCCTGAAGGCTCCGCTAGCCTCTGTATACTGGGCGGGTGTCTCCCGCCAGGCGCCTCCTCGGATACCTCCGTCCCCACGCCACCCGCTACGGCGTGGGCGTCGGCTGCTTAGCACTCGCCACGGGCTTTTCGCTGGGCATCCCGTGGCAGCTCAAGGAGGCGGTGGACGGCCTCCGCGGCGGCGGCGGCGCGCTCGCCTTTCACGCGGGCGTGATCGTTCTCCTGGCCGAACTCCATGCCCTGGCGAGGCTCGGCTCGCGCTTCACGATGCTGGGCGCCGGGCAGTGGGTCGAGCACGACGTCCGGCGCGACCTCTACGCCCACCTCGAAACGCTCTCCCCCGCCTTCTACCTGACCCACCGCACGGGCGACCTCATGTCGCGCGCGACCAACGACGTCCAGGCGCTGCGCGCGCTCGCGGGCTTCGGCACCGTGATGCTCGTGGGCACCTCGTTCACGTTCGCGGGCACGCTCGCGGCCATGTGGACGATCGACCCATGGCTCACGCTCTGGGCGCTCGCGCCGTCGCCGCTGCTGGTCCTGCTCGCGCGCCGCTTCAACCACCAGGTGGAGATTGAGTCCACTGCCGTGCAGGAGCAGCTGGGCGCGCTCTCAGCCCGGGTGCAGGAAAACCTGACGGGCATGCCCGTCGTACGCGCCTACACGATGGAGGCGAGGGAGATCGACGCCTTCGGCAGGCTCAACGGCGAGTACCTCGCGCGGAGCCTCCGGCTCGCTCGTACTCAGGCGGCCTTCTCGCCGATGTTGGGCCTCATCTCCGGCCTGGGTGGGCTCATCGTCCTGTGGGTCGGCGGCAGGGGCGTCATCGAGGGGCGCCTGACGCTGGGCGCCTTCGTGGCGTTCACCGGGTACCTCGCGTACCTGGCCTGGCCGACCATCGCGCTGGGCTGGACGCTCGCCAATCTCAAGCGCGGGCTCGCCGCCATGACGCGCATCGCCGAGATCCTCGAGACTCCCGGCCATACCGACGATCCGGAGATGGTGTCGACGGCCTCGGCACCCCCGCTCCTTACCGGCCCCATCGAGTTCAGGCGGCTTTCCTTCGGCTACGACGGCCGCGGGCGGGCGCTCGACGACGTCAGCTTCACGGTGCCCGAAGGCGCGACTGTCGTGGTGGTGGGGCCGACGGGCAGCGGCAAGTCCACGCTGGGCGCGCTCGTGAGCCGGCTGTACGAGCCGCCGCCCGGGACGGTCTTCGTCGGAGGGCGCGACGTGCGGGAGCTGTCGCGCGAGCGTCTCCGCCGGTCCATAGGCTACGTGCCGCAGGAGGCCTTCCTCTTCTCGCGCTCGATCAGCGACAACGTGGCGCTCGGCGACGAGGCCGCCCCGGAGGCTCGACTCCGGGCGTCCGCGGCGACCGCGGGGCTGGGTCCCGAGATCGAGGGTTTTCCGGAAGGCTGGGCGACCGTTGTCGGGGAGCGTGGGCTGACGCTGTCGGGCGGCCAGCGCCAGCGAGTCGCGCTCGCTCGCTCGCTCGTGCCCGAGCCGCCCATCCTCGTGCTGGATGACGTCTTCTCGGCGGTGGACGTGGGCAAGGAGGCCGAGATCCTTCGCTCGCTCCGGGCCGCCGTCGCCGGGCGGACCACGCTCGCGATGACGCACCGCCTGCGGGTGGCGCAGGAAGCGGATCGGATCGTGGTCCTCGACGAGGGGCGCGTGGCCGAGCAGGGCACTCACGCCGCTCTCCTCGCTTCGGGCGGGCTCTACGCGCGGCTCTGGCGCATCCAGCAGATCGAGCAGGAGCTGGCCAATGACTGAGCGCGACCCCGAGCTCCTCGGGAAAGCGTACGACCCCCGGCTCATGCGCCGGCTCTGGGGCGTGACGCGCCCACACCGACGGCTCGTGCTGCTCTCGATGCTCCTCTTCCCCGCGGTGGCGGCGCTCGAGCTCCTTCAGCCCTGGCTGACCAAGATCGCCATTGACCGCTACATCCTCACGGGCGATTGGCTGGGGCTCAGCCGCATCGCGGCGGCCTACCTCGGCTGCCTGATCGTCCTCTACGGCCTGCGCGTCGCCATCTCGTACCTGACGCAGCTCGCCGGCCAGCGCGTCATGCACGACCTCCGCGCGGCGCTCTTCGCCCATCTCCAGCGGCAGGACGCGGCCTTCTTCGACCGGAGCCCGGTCGGGAGGCTGATGACGCGCGTCCTGACGGACGTCGAGGCCATCAACGAGCTCTTCACGAGCGGCGCCATGGCCGTGGTGGGCGACGTCCTGACGCTCGGGGGCATCGTGGTCCTGATGCTGGTCCTGAATTGGGAGCTGGCCCTGGTCACGTTCGTCCTCGTGCCCGTCCTCGCGGCAGGCGCCGCGTACTTCAGGCTGAAAGCCCGCGACAGCTACCGCGGGGTCAGGACTCGCCTGGCGCGGCTCAACGGCTTTCTGCAGGAATCGCTCCAGGGCATGGCCGTGATCCAGCTCTTTGCCCGCGAGCGAAGGGAGGCGGAGCTTTTCGCGGGGCTCAACGGCGACCTCCGCCAGGCGCAGTTCCGCTCGACCTTCTTCGACGCGATGCTCTACGCGGGCGTCGAGGCCATCGGCTCGGCGGCGGTGGCGCTTCTCCTCTGGTACGGCGGCGGCCAGGTACTGACGGGCGCACTCACCTTCGGCGGGCTCGTCGCCTTCCTCGAGTACACGGGCCGCTTCTTCCTGCCGATCCGGGACCTGGGCGCCAAGTACACGGTGATGCAGGCCGCCACCGTCGCCGCCGAGCGCGTGTTCGGCCTGCTCGACGCTGAGCCCTCCGTCCGCTCCCCGGCCGGTGGTGTCGTCGCCGGCGACCCGGGCGCGGCGGCCGTCGAGTTCAGAAACGTCTGGTTCGCCTACGACGGAGAGAACTGGGTGCTGCGGGACTGCTCGTTCACGGTCGCGGTGGGGGAGCGCGTGGCGCTGGTCGGGCCGACGGGCGAGGGCAAGAGCACGATCGTGCGGCTGATGACGCGCGGTTACGACGCGTCGAGGGGACAGGTGCTGGTGGGCGGTGTGGATGTCCGCGAGTGGGACCTAGGCGCGCTGCGCCGCCAGGTCGGCGTCATTCCGCAGGAGGTATTTCTTTTCACCGGCACCGTGGAGGACAACTTGAGAGTCGGTGCGGGCGCGGCGGCGCTGGGTGACGAGATCGACCGCGCGCTTCGGACAGCGCGCGCGGACCGCGTGGTCGCCTCGCTCCCGCAGGGCCTCCAGCAGGAGATCCACGAGCGCGGCCAGAACCTTTCACAGGGGCAGCGGCAGCTGCTGGCCATCGCCCGGGCGCTCCTTTATAATCCGGCCGTCCTGGCGCTCGACGAGGCGACATCGAGCGTGGACCCAGAGTCGGAGGCGCTGATCCGCGCGGGGCTGGAGGAGCTGCTGCGAGGCCGGACCAGCGTCGTCGTTGCGCACCGGCTCTCGACGATCCAGACGGCCGACCGGATCCAGGTGCTGCACAGGGGGCGGGTTCGTGAGGCCGGTCGTCACGCCGAGCTGCTGGCACAGGGCGGGCTCTACGCGAGGTTGTACGAGCTGCAGTTCGGAGAGGTCGCGCCGTGACGGACTTCCGCCGGGAGGCCTGGCGTCTGATCGGCCGGATCCCGCGTGGGCGCGTCGCGACCTACGGTCAGATTGCGCGTTGGGTCGGCCGGCCGCGCCACGCGCGCATGGTGGGCTTGTCGTTGCGGAGCTGTCCGTCGGGGCTGCCGTGGCATCGCGTCGTCAATGCCGGGGGCGGGATCAGCCTCCGGGCGGCTCACGGGAGCATGCTGACCCAGCGTATCCTGCTCGAGCAGGAAGGTGTGCTCCTGCGGAGCGGGCGCGTGTCCCTGGCGCGCTACGGCTGGCAGGGGCCCGGGAAGGTTTCACGGCCACGTCGTGGCCACGGAGGATGATATGCGCCTCGGCTTGAACATGGGCTATTCCGGCTCCGCTCTCAGGATCAACGTGCCGCTCGTGCAGGAAGCGGATCGGCTGGGCTTCCATTCGGTGTGGTCGGCGGAGGCGTACGGCTCCGACGCGGTCACCACCATCACCTGGGTGGCGGCGGTGACGCAGCGTATCGGCGTGGGCACGGCGATCATGCAGATCCCCGCGCGCACGCCCACCCTGACCGCGACCACGGCGATGACGCTCGATCAGCTCTCGGGCGGGCGCTTTCTCCTCGGGCTCGGCGTCTCGGGGCCGCAGGTGGTCGAGGGGTGGCACGGGGTGGCCTTCGGCAAGCCGCTCTCGAGGACCCGCGAGTACGTCGAGATCGTGCGCTCGGTGTGGCGGCGGGAGAAGCCGCTCGAGTTCAAGGGGCAGTACTACCAGATTCCCTACGCGGGTCCCGACGCCACGGGGCTCGGCAAGCCGCTCAAGTCCATCCTGCACGGCCGGACCGACATCCCCGTTTACCTAGCGGCGATCGGTCCGAAGAACGTGGCGCTGGCGGCGGAGATCGCCGACGGCTGGCTGCCCGTGTTCTTCTCGCCCCAGCGGATTGCCGTGTTCAAGGAGTCCCTCGACAGCGGCTTCGCTCGGGCCGGGGGCGGGAAATCACTCGCGCGCTTCGACCTGGCTCCCACCGTGCCGGTGATCGTGGGAGACGACGTGGCGGCATGCCGCGCCATGGTCAAGCCCCGGCTCGCCCTCTACGTCGGCGGCATGGGCGCCCGTGGCAGGAACTTCTACAACGACCTCGTGTGCCGCTACGGCTACGAGGCGGCGGCCAAGACCATCCAGGATCTCTACCTCGGGGGCAAGAAGGAGGAGGCGGCGGCGGCAGTGCCCGACGCCCTCGTGGACGAGGTGGCGCTGTGCGGCCCGAAGGAGCGGATCCGCGAGCGGCTCGAGGCCTGGAAGAGATCGGGCGTGACCACGATGATCCTCGGTGTCGGACAGGTGGACGCGCTGCGGCTGATGGCCGAGCTGGCGCTCTGAGCGCCGCGTGAAGCCCGCCGCGCTCCGCGTTCAGGCCGCTATTGTTGCACTGGGCTTGAAGGGGGAGGTGGTGGAGCTCGCCGTGGAGGCGCGCACCTCGCAGCAGGCGGCTGACGCCGTCGGCGTGCGCGTGGAGCAGATCGCGAAGTCCTTGGTCTTCACCGTCAATGGCGTGCCCGTCATGGTCGTGACCTCGGGGATCAACCGCGTGGACGAGGCGAAGCTGGGGCGGCTGGCGGGCGGCCAGGTCCGCCGCGCCGACGCCGACACGGTCAGGCGCGCGACCGGCTACGCGATCGGCGGCGTGCCGCCGCTGGGCCACGAGACGGCGCTGCCGATCTGGGTGGACGAGGACCTGCTGGGCCTCGACTTGATCTACGCGGCCGCGGGCGTGCCCGAGTGCGTTTTCCCGCTGACGCCCGACGAGCTCGTGCGGGCCACGGGCGGCCGCGTCGCCGATGTAAAGGAATCGAAGTGAAGGAGTCGAAGACGTCCCCAAAAGGAGAACCAGCATGAAGCTCAAGGACAGGGTGGCCATCGTCACGGGCGCGGGGTCGGGCATCGGTCAGGCCTCGGCGCTCCTGTTCGCTTCGGAGGGCGCCAAGGTCGCCGTCGTGGACCTCAAGCCAGACGCTGCTCGGGCGGTAGCGGAGCAGATCGAGCGGGCCGGGGGCCACGCAATGGCCATCACCGCGGACGTGAGCCGCGCGGAGGACAACCGCGAGGCCGTCGCCCAAACCGTCACCCGCTGGGGCCGGCTCGACGTCTTCTTCGCCAACGCTGGTGTGCCGCAGTGGCCGTCCTCCGTGGACGAGGTGGATGAGACCGTCTTCGACCGGATCATGGCAGTCAACGTCAAGGGCGTCTTCCTCGGCGCCAAGTTCGCGGCCCCCGTCATGAAGAAGCAGAAGCGCGGGGTTTTCCTGATCACGGGCTCGACCGCTGCGTTCAAGCCCCGGCCGGGCGGGCAGTGCTACGCGGCATCCAAGGGCGCCGTGACGACCATGGGCCAGAGCTTAGCAGTCGAGCTCGCGCCGTTCGGGATCCGCGTCGTGGTCATTGCACCTGTTGCCACCGAAACACCCATGCTGGCGACCTTCATGGGCAAGAAGGAAGTGGACGCCGAAGGCATGAAGCGCTACCAGGCGACGGTGCCGCTCGGGCGCCTCAACCAGCCCGAGGACATCGCCAAGGCGGCGCTCTTCCTCGCCTCGGACGACGCCTCGATGGTGACGGGCAGCCCATTCATCGTGGACGGCGGCCGCTGCGCGTGAAGGTCGTCCCGCTCGCGGGCGACTCGCTCGGTGTGCGCTCGATGGCGACCTATGTCGAGTGCGGGCAGACGCGCGTCCTCATCGACCCGGGCGCGGCGCTGGGGCCCAACCGCTTCGGACTGCCGCCGGCCGATGCGGAGTGGGAGGCTCTCAAGCGGGCCAACGACCGCATCTCCGGCTATGCCGCGCGCGCGAACCTGATCTTCCTCAGCCACTACCACGAGGACCACTTCCGCCACGACCCGGGCCTCTACGAGGGGCGCACGGTGTGGGCCAAGGACGCGAAGCGGATGATCAACCCGCGCCAGGCCCAGCGGGCGGGGGAGCTGTGGAAGGCGATCGCCGGCGGCTGCCGCCTCGATTCGGCGGACGGCAGGACCATGGAGACCGCAGACGCCCGCCTCGCAGCCTCACCCCCTCTCGCCCACGGCGTCGAGGGCACCCCGCTCGGCTACGTGGTCGCGTTGACCGTGACAGACCTACGTGAAGGCACGCGCTTCGTCCACGCCTCGGACGTGCAGGGGCCGCTCTCCGCCGTCGCCGCCGCCTACCTGATCCGTGAGAGGCCGGACATCCTCTACCTCTCGGGGCCTCCCGCCTACCTCGAGCACCAGCTCGGCGCGGCGCTCATTGACCAGGGCATCGACCACCTCCTGCGCGTGCTGGACCGGACGGACTGCCGCGTGATCTTCGATCATCACGCGCTCCGCGCTGAGAACTACCCGGAGCGCTTCAAGCGCCTGTGGCAGACGGGAAGGGTCGTGACGGCGGCCGGCTACCTCGGGCTTCCGGACGAGGCGCTCGAGTCCAGGCGCCGGAGCCTCTGGGCGGGCCGGCGCAAACCCTCCTCGCGCATGGATCGGCAATTGAAGAGCCCTGGCCGGTCGGCTATGATTGACCGTAGACGCGATATTCCACGTGCGAAGGGAGGGTCACAGGAATGAGCGATGCGAAAACGCCGGGCGTTGGCGATGCGGCGCCCGGCTTCACTATGAAGACCATCGGACTCAAGGAAGTGAGCCTGAAGGACTACCCGGGCAAGAACGTGGTGCTGCTGTTCTACCCGCTGGACTGGACCCCAGGCTGATCCAAGTGCATGCCCGCCTTCGATAAGCGCGTGAAGGACTTCGAGGCGGCGAATACCCAGGTCCTGGGTATCAGCGCGGACAGCCCATTCAGCCATGAGAACTGGGCCAAGTCGGTCGGCATCTCGAACTACCCGCTTCTTTCCGACGTGCAGCGGTCGGTCAGCAAGGACTACGGCGTCTACTGGCCGGACTGGAACGCCAACGTGCGCGCCACCTTCATCGTCGACAAGCAGGGCAAGATTGCCTTCGTCGAGCGCTACGGCAAGGGCGAGCTGCCCGACCCGGACAAGATTCTCGCCGAGGTGAAGAAGCTCGGCTGATTCGCGGGCCGGCCGGGAGCGCGCTCGCAGCTCCCGGCCGGATGCCGCGCGCCGATCAGCCGCCATGCCCGACTACGTGATCGAGCGCCGCTTGTGGCTGGCGCGGCGGCGCCCGGAAGTGTTCGGGTTCTTTGCCGACCCGAAGAACCTCGTCACCCTCCATCCGGAATGGGCACGCCCGAGGTGGCTCGTGGAGCCGCCGGACCGCCTCGATGCGGGAGCCGTGCTCGACTTCAGCGTGCCGATGGCGGGGCTTCGCGTCCGCTGGCGCGTGATGGTGCGCGAGTTCGACCCGCCGTTCCGCTTCGTCGACGCCCAGCTCTGGGGGCCCTTCGCGCGATGGGAGCACCGCCACCGCTTTCTGGAGGAGCCCGAGCGCGACGGCGGCGACGCGCCCGGAACCTGGGTCGAGGACCGCGTCACCTACCGGCTGCCGCTCGGGCCCCTCGGCCGCGCGGCTCACGCGCTCGGCGCCGGCCGCCGCATCGTGGGGCTCTTTGAGTACCGTGACCGGCGGCTGCGGGAGATTTTCGGCTGAGCCCGAAGGCGCGGGGGACGCCCGACCTGCTCGGGGCCCACATGTCCATCGCCGGCGGGCTCTATCGCGCGCTCGAGCGGGGGCACGAGGCCGGCTGTTCCGTGGTCCAGATCTTCCTCAAGAACCAGCTCCAGTGGTCCGCCAAGCCGTACGCGCCGGAGGAGATCCGGCAGTTCGCCGCCGCCTGGACGGCAACCGGCATCCGGACGGTGTTCGCCCACTCTTCCTACCTCATCAACCTGGCGGCGCCTTCGCTCGCGGAATGGACGCGCGCGGTCAGCGCGTTTCACGACGAGCTCGAGCGCGCCGAAGCGTTGGCGCTGCCCTTCGTGATCATCCACCCGGGCTCTCACAAGGGTCAGGGTCTCGAGGCGGGCATTCGGCGCATCGTCGGCGCGCTCGACGAGGTGACATCGCGGACCCGCGGCTATCGCGTCCGTGTCTTGCTGGAGAACACCGCAGGCGGCGGCGCGACCATCGGGCGGAGCTTCGAGGAGCTCCGCGCGCTTCTGAGCGGGGCCCGGGCACCCGAGCGCCTGGGCGTCTGCCTCGACACCTGCCATCTCTTCGCCGCCGGCTACGACCTGCGAACGCGCGCGGACTACGAGGGTGTGATGAAATCATGCGCGGCGATCGTGGGACTCCGGCACGTGCGGGCCTTCCACCTCAACGACGCCAAGGCAGAGCTTGGGTCGGGCCTCGACCGTCACGAGAAGATCGGCAGGGGGCGGCTCGGAA
>DASYVT010000139.1 GCA_035936835.1 Candidatus Methylomirabilota bacterium
CTTCGTCGTCCTCGTGCTTGGCTTCGGCACCTTCGAGTGGATGGTGCGCACGGGGCGTATCCGCTCGCCCCGCGCCGCCCTGGTCTTCCCCATCCTCTGCTCGGTGGGCGGCGCCCTTCTCCTCACGCACTCTCACGCCTCGCTGAACATCAAGGCGGAGTACCTGATCGAAGTAACGCACGCGCCCCTGGGCGTGATCGCCATGCTGGTGGGCTGGGGGCGCTGGCTCGAGCTGCGCCTCCCGCCTGGAGAAACCGCGCTGCCCGGGCGAGTGTGGTCAGTCGGTCTTGCGATGGTCGGCGTGCTGCTGCTTCTCTACCGCGAGAGCTAGGCGGCCGCCGATAAGGGCCCATCTGCTTCGTTGGCGCCCTCGGCCGTGCGCTCAACGTAGCAGGGCTACGCCTCGCGCACGGCTCTCGGGCGCCGCCTCGCATCTGGACCCTTCTCGACGCCCTCCACCTCAGGCAAAACTTCAGACGACTTCTAGAAGCAGGCCTGTGAGATAGCGGGATTCGGGGACCGTCAGTAGGACGGGGTGGTCGCGGCTTTGGGAGAGCGTCCGGAGGACGCGGACGTTGACGCCCGCGTCGCCGGCGGCCTCGCGGCAGATCTCCTCGAAGAGCCCCGGCGTGATGTGGTGCGAGCAGGAGAAAGTCGCCAGCACGCCGCCGGGCTCGAGCAGCCTGAGACCCCGGATGTTGATCTCCTTGTAGCCGCGCGCCGCCGCCTCGATCGCGTCCTTCCGACGCGTGAAGGGCGGGGGATCGAGAACGACCACGCCGAAGCGCTCGCCTGCCGCCTCGAGAGCCCGCAGGAGGTCGAAGGCATTGCCCTCCCTCAGCTCCGCCCGGGCCGTCGCGCCGTTCAGCTCCAGATTCCGGCGCGCCAGCGCGAGCGCGTCGGCCGACGAGTCGAGCAGGAGCGCCTGGGTCGCGCCCGACCGAAGCGCGTGGCAGGCGAAGCCGCCCGAGAAGCAGAAGGCGTCGAGCACGCGGCGCCCGCCGGCATGCCGAGCTACGAGGGCGCGGTTCTCCGCCTGGTCGAGGTAGAGGCCGGTCTTGTGGCCCGCGCCGGGGGTGACGCCGAAGCGGCAGTCACCCTCGGTGACCACGAGCTCTTGCCCCGCTGGATCCCGGCGGGCGTCGAAGCCCTCGAGGCGAGCCGCCGTCGGCTCGTCGAGCCGGTGGATGCTGCCATTGGGAAACTGCCGCTCCAGGGCCGCGGTGATCAAGCCCTCCGCCTTGGACATCCCCAGCGTCAGGCACTGGACCACGCTCACGGGGCCGTAACGGTCCACCACGAGACCGGGCAGCCCGTCCGCCTCGCTCCAGCAGAGGCGATAGGCATCGGAGACCAGGCCTGCCGTCCGGCGGTACTCCCAGGCGGCCTCGAGTCGGCGCCTGAAGAACGAAGCGTCAATGGCCTCGTCACGCCGCGTGAGGAGGCGACAGCAGAGCGACGGGCGGGGATTGTAGAAGCCCTGGCCGAGGTAGCGGCCGCCGGCATCCAGCACCTCGACGGCTAGGCCGGCCTCGGAGAAGCCCTTGAGGTCGGCGACCTGCGTCCGGTAGATCCAGGGGTGGCCGGCGTTGACTCGATGCTCGGCGCCGCGCTTGAGAACGAGCCTGGCCATAGGCGTGCCGACGCCTCGAACGCCGCTACTGCTTCCGGAGGACGACGACCATCAGGAGCGGGTGGTGGGCCCGGTCGAGCTTGAGGTGGGGCTTGAAGCCGTAGAACCATTCGACCAGGTCAAAGCCTCCGGCCAATGCGACCAGCGCCCGGAGCTCCTGCGGAAAAACCATGCGGGAGGCGTGACGCTGGCGGTAGACGTGCCGGCGGCCGTCCTCGTGCGCCTCGAGCTCCATGTCCTCGTAGAAGGTCTGCGTCACCGGGTTGAGGTCCTTGAGGGCCTCGAACGTCGCGCGCACCGTCGCCCGCCCGCGCTGTCTCGTCCAGGACCAGCGCCGCGCCGGGTCGGTCCACGACGAGCACATGTAGCGGTCGAAGACGTAGAGTCCGCCCTTGCGGACGGCCTTGGCCACGCAGCGGAGGTGGGCCAGGATTGCCTCGTTCGTGAGCAGGTGCCCTTGCGAGTCCTGCATGCAGATGGCGGCGTCCACGGGGCGGGGCAGCGTGAAGCGGGTCATGTCCGCCACGTGGAGAGCTACGTCGAGGCCCTCCTCCGCCGCCCGCTCCCGGAGGAAGGCGATGTTCTCGGGCGACAGGTCAAGGCCCGACATGCGGTAGCCGCGCCGGCCGAGCCTGATCAGGTGCGGGCCCGTGCCGCAGGCGATGTCGAGCACGGTCTTCACGGGGCGCCTCGCATAGCGGCGGAAGCAGTGGGCGAGGAAGTCCACCTCCTGCTTCCGGTTCATGTCGAACGCGATCTCGTAGTAGCGCGGCGCCGAGTACCGGCCCTTCTGGCTCACGGCTTCATTTTCCCCACCAGGTGAGAATCGCCTCGCGGAGAATCCAGGAGGCGGTGATGCCCGTGCGCCCCGACGGGTCAAAGGCATGCGCCACTTCCATGAGGTCCGTGCCCACGACGGTGCAGGGCTCAAGGAGCCTGACGATCTCGACGAGCTCCCTGGCCGTGAGCCCGCACGGCTCGGGCGCGCCCGTGCCGGGCGCCTCCGATGGGTCGAGCACGTCCACGTCTATCGTGACGTAGAGCGGGTGCCGGCTGAGCTCGGGCAAGAGGCTTCGGACGGCCTCGACCGGGTGGATGGCGTGCGCCGGGTAGAGGTGCGGCGCTTTCCGCCGGTACTCCTCCCGGGCGCCCGTCCGCATGCCCACCTGGTAGACCCGCTCGGGCGCGACCACCTCCATGACCCTGGCCATGGCTGAGGCGTAGTTGTAGCGCTCACCGAGGAACTCCTCTCTCAAATCCGGATGGGCGTCCAGCTGAAGGATGCGGAGATCGGGGATGGCGGGCGCCAGCACCTCGATGACGGGCAACGTCGCCGTGTGGTCACCGCCCAGCATCACGGGCAGGAGGCCGGGCCGCCAGAAGCCGCGGACCTCCTCGCGGGCCCTGGCCAGCTGCTCCCGGGGACCGCCTCCGCCCAGCTCACAGTCGCCCAGGTCGGCCATATGGAGGTCCTCCAGATCCCGATCGAGGGCGGGCGAGTAGGTCTCGATGGAGTCCGAGGCGATCCTGAGATCCCGGGGGCCGTGGTCGGCGCCGGTGCGGAGGTTGACGGAGCCTTCGAACGGGATGCCGAAGAGGACGATGCGGGCGTCCGGGTAGGGCGCCCGGCACGCGATGAAGCGTGGGTCGGCTGGCGTCACGTGGGTAGCTCGCCTCGGACGGCGGGGCCCCAGCCCCGCGACGTCCTGCAGCTCGGACTGTCGGGTAGCTCGCCTCGGACGGCGGGGCCCCAGCCCCGCGACGTCCTGCAGCTCGCACCTCGCAAACTAGACGACGTCGTCGTCGGAGAGCAGCGTCACGGCAGCCAGGGCGCAGCCGGTGCGCTCGACGCGATGCTCCACGGCGCAGACCTTCATGTCGCGAATCGTCCAGCCGCGCACCGTGAAGGACTCCTTCAGCATATGGACGATGGCCCGCTCGGCCTCTTCCCGGGTGGCCTTGTCGTGGAACTCCATGATCACGCCGTTGGCCTTGGGATCGGTGGGGCGGGCCCAGCCGACAGCGGCGGCGACAACTTCGCCGGGCACTTCGCTGGTTATGGCGGCGTAGGCCGTGGGCACGATCGCGCCGGGCCGGAGCCTGGGCAGGTCCACAACCGTGGCCTCGGGCGGCAGGATCGAGGAGACCTTCACGAGGTTGATGTTGCCGATGCCCGCCGCCAGGAGGGCGTTGTCGAAGGCGTTGAGCGGGGTTGTACCCTCAGCGCTTCCGGACGTCGTGGCTGCCTTGGTCACCGGTTTCCAGCCCATTTCTCCTCCTCGCCTCCTTGGTTGAAGTGAAACGCCGCAGAATTTTTTTCTTCGCCCATGTTAGCGAGTCGGGAGTGGAACGCAAGAGAAAAGTGGCCTCCGGGCGGCTTCCGATCGCTCGGGCGGCGGCTCCACGGCGGCTCATCCCGCCGCTTGACGACTGCCGATCGGGCCCGCGGCGGGCGCCTCGGCCTCGCCGAGAGCCTCCGGAGAGGGCATTTTTTCCTTGCAATGCCAAAAGCATGGCCCTACATTCAGAAAAATCGCATTCGCGGGTTTTTCGCGAGCGAGAAACGAACGGAGAGGAGGGAGAGAGTGCAAGCACTGGGGCGACACCTGCTGCTCGAGCTGTTCGACTGCGACGCGGAAGCGCTCAACAGCCTTGAGACCGTGAAGGCGTCCATGGTGGAGGCGGCGAAGCGCGCCCAGGCCACCATCGTCGACGTCGTCTTTCACGAGTTCAACCCGTTCGGCATCAGCGGCGTTGTCGTTATCGCCGAGTCGCACCTCGCCATCCACACGTGGCCCGAGTACCGCTTCGCCGCGGTGGACATCTTCTCCTGCGGCGACGTGCTCCAGCCCCAGACGGCGGCCAACTACCTGGTCGAGCAGTTCGGGGCCGCCCGAGCCTCCGTCGTCGAGCTCCAGCGCGGCATCTTCCTCCAGGCCTCACCCATGCCCCACAAGCCGGCCGGCGCCAGGGCGGCCGGCGCCAGGGCGGCAGTCGCCAAGGTGCCAGGCGCCAAGGTGCCAGGCGCGAAGGTGTCAGTCTGAGGATGAGCGGTCCCCCGCAGTACAAGTGGTTCTTCGAGAGCACCACGCCGGTTGAAGGCCACATGCACGCCATCGCCCGCACCATCGCCACTCGCCAGACCAAGTTCCAGTTCATGGAGATCTTCGAGACCCATTCCTACGGCAAGGTCCTGGTCCTCGACGGCCGCATCCAGTCGAGCCAGCACGACGAGTTCATCTACCACGAGATCCTGGTCCAGCCGGGCCTCCTGGCACACCCAAAGCCGGTCCGCGCCATGGTCATCGGCGGGGGCGAGGGCGCCACGGTCAGGGAGATCCTGCGGCATCCGAGCATCACCGACTGCCTCATGGTGGACATCGACGGCGAGGTGGTCGAGGAGTGCAAGAAGCACCTGCCCGAGATGCACCAGGGCGCTTTCGAGGACTCGCGCACCCGGGTGCTCCACGAGGACGCCCGAGCCTACCTCGAGAAGACCAAGGAGCGCTTCGACCTGATCGTGGTGGATTTGCCGGAGCCGCTCGAGGAGGGCCCGGCCTGCCTGCTCTTCACGACCGAGTTCTACACCCTGGTCCGCGACCGGCTGACGGACAACGGGATCATGACCATGCAGGCGGGCATGACCAAGATCAACGAGCTGTTCTTCTACGGCGCAGTCAACCGGACCCTCCACGAGGTGTTCCCGGTCGTCGCGCCCTACCAGGGCTTCATCTCCTGCTTCGGGACTCCCTGGGGCTTCATCCTGGCCTCCAAGGGCACCGACCCGCGCAAGCAGACGGCTCGCGAAATCGACGGGCTGATTTCTTCGCGAATGAACCCCGATACTCTCGGCTACTGGAACGGGGCCGCGCACCTGCACTCATTCAACCTGCCCAAGTTCCTGACCAATGCCCTGGCCAAGAACGACCGGGTCATTACGGACAAGAACCCCCTGATCGTCAGCTGAGCAGCAAGCCAGCCCTCGTCCTCGCCTCTGCCTCGCCCCGCCGTCAGGATCTCCTCGCGGGGCTCGGCATCCCGTTCACCGTGCAGCCGAGCCGTGTCGCCGAGGTCCATCCGCCGGGGCCGGCGGCGGCGGCAGTGGCTGCCGTCGCGCTGGACAAGGCGCGCGCCGTCGCGCGCGAGTGGACGGGCGGCCCGGCGGTTGTCCTGGGTGCAGACACCGAGGTGGTCTTGGACGGCCGCTACCTGGGCAAGCCCCGCGATGCAGCCGACGCCGCCCGCATGCTCCGGGAGCTCAGCGGCCGCACCCACGAGGTTGTCACCGGCCTCGCCCTCGTCGACGCGCCGTCCGGCCGGGAGGAGACTCTCGCGGTGACGACGCGTGTGACCATGATCGACGCCAGCGCCGAGGAGATCGCGGCCTACGTGGCGACCGGCGAGCCGCTCGACAAGGCCGGCGCCTATGCGATCCAGGGACAGGGCGCCCGGCTCGTGGCCCGCGTGGACGGCTGCTTCACCAACGTGGTCGGCCTGCCGGTTGAGACGACGCGGCGGCTGTTGAAGCGGTGGGGGCTCGTCTAGCGGGCCGGCGGCTCTCCCGCAACCGTGGCCCGCTCGAGCGGGCCGGTGAGGAGCAGGGGAGACCACCGGAACCAGGGCAGCTTGACCGCGGCGGGCATCTCGGTGCGCTCGCGGGCCTGGCGAAGGCTGGCCTTGAGCATGTCTTGCGTGACCCGCCCACGGGGCAGATAGCTCTGCCGCGCGCCGGCCACGCGCAGTGCGAAGTCGCCGGGCTGGCCGATCACCGACGCCGGGAGGCCGGCGGCGAGCGTCTCCGCGGGGGTGTCGCTGACCCGGGCCACTGCGCGGAGGAGTGCCTTGGCCAGGGCGACGAGATCCTGCTCTCCAACTGCGGCGTCGGCACGGAGGAAAAGGGCCGCGTGGACCGTCTCGACACCGAGCCAGCGGGCGGCGTCGGATCGGGTTCGCAGATCGACAAGGATGGTGGCCACGTTCTCGTCTACCAAGCGGGTGACCCAGGGGTCGGCCATGACGGCGGCCGCCACCTCACCCTGCTCGAGCGCGCCGGCAAGCGCACGGTTGGAGAAGCTTCTGAGCGGCACATGGTGGATCTTGACCCCCCCCCGCGCGAGAATGGTTGCGAGCATCGCCTGCTCGGGCGTGCCGACGCCGGGCAGGCCCACGGGCTGGCCGCGCAGATCGCGAGGAGAGCGGACGGTCTCCTTGTGGCTCGGAGAAACGAGGATCGCGACAGGCGGCGCCGCCGTCAGGCCGATGAGCAGCGGCGGCAGGGCGCCCTTGACATGCCCCAGACGGTAGGCCGCGTCGAGCGAGGTGGCGGCGATATCGGCGCGGCCCCGCGCCACCGCCTGCGCGGCGTCGCTCTCCGAGCGCTCGGTCGTGAGCGTCACCTCGAGCTTCTCCTGGGCGAAGTAGCCCTCCGACTGGGCGACGTAGAGCGGCAGGTACTCTGGCGAGGTTGCCGGTCCCGCCACAGCGATCGTGATCGCGGCCCAGAGTCCCAAGCCCGCTGCCGTCATCAAGCCTCCCCGTGAGCCTGCGTCACCGTCTCCTGCGCGTCTATACAGCACTGCACGCCCGCTACGGCCCCCAGGACTGGTGGCCGGCCCGGAACCGCTTCGAAGTCGCCGTGGGTGCTGTCCTCACCCAGCATACCGCTTGGACCGGCGTCGAGCGGGCCATACACAATCTCCGCGCCGCGCGAAGGCTCGGGCCCCGTCGGCTGGCCCGGCTGGCGATGCCGCGGCTCGGGCGGCTCATCCGCCCAGCGGGGACTTGGCGCCTCAAGGCGCGGCGTCTCCGCGCGATCGCGGTCTTTTTCCTGGCGCGAGCCGGCGGGCGTCTCGACCGGCTGCGCGGGGCGCCTCTCGAGAGCCTGAGAGCCCAGCTCCTCGCGGTGCCTGGCATCGGCCCCGAGACGGCCGACGCCATCCTGCTCTACGCCCTGGGACGGCCGGTCTTCGTCGCCGACGCCTACACGCGCCGCGTGCTCTCGCGCCACCGGATGGTACCCGCCGACATCGGCTACGAGGAGCTCAGGCGCGTCGTCGAGGCGCGACTGCCCAGGGATCCGGCGCTCTTCAACGAGCTCCACGCGCTCCTGGTGGCCGTCGCCAAGTCTCACTGCCGCGCGCGGCCCCGATGCGAGGGCTGCCCGCTGCGCTTCGACCTCAGGGGGCGGCGACCTCGCGGATGAGCCGGGCCAGACGTTGGGCGGCGTCGGGGACGGCGAGCGCCCGAGCGCGCGCGCCCATCGCCTCGAGGGCCGCGCGATCCGCCAGGAGGCGTGTGAGCGTGTCCACGAGGCGCTGAGCCGTGAGATCGGCCTGCGGAAGGACCACGGCGCCCCCCGCGGCCTCCACGAGCCCGGCGTTGGCCGCCTGCTCGTCACCGCTCGCCCCCGGAAGCGGGATGAAGACGGCCGGCACGCCGAGATTGCAGCACTCAATGACCGTGCCCGCCCCGCTGCGCCCCACGAGCAGCGTCGCCGCCGCGTAGACGTCGCGGAGCTCGGCGCCGACATACGTTCTCACGGCGTAGCGCGGCCGGATCGCAGGCGGCAGGGCGCGGGCCCGGTCCTGGAGCCAGTAGCGATCGCCGGTCTCGGCGTTGTCGCCGCACTGGTGGAGGATCTGGCAGATCGCGAGAAGCCGCGGCAGCGCCTCGCCCACCACGCGGTTGATCCGGTGAGAGCCCTGGGCGCCGCCCGTGACATAGACGAGCGGCAAGGCCGCGTCGAAGCCGAAGTGCCCGAGCGCGGCCTCGCGGCTGCCTCCCAGGATTTCCTCTCTCACGGGATTGCCCGTCAGGACGACCCGGTCCCTCGGGAATCCGCTGCCCGACCCCTTCGATGACGGGGCGAAGGACAAGGCGATCCGGGCGGCGAAGCGTGCCGTTATGCGGTTGGCGAGGCCGGGGACGGCCGTCTGCTCGTGGATCACGATGGGGATGCCGAGAGCGCGGGCCGCGAGCGCGGGCGGCACGCTGACGAAGCCGCCCAAGGAGAAAAGAACCGCGGGTCTCAGGCTCCGCAGGAGCCTCCAGGACTGGACCAGGCCCGCGGGCACGCGCACAAGGAGATCGCTCGCGTTGCGGCGGTCCCAGTAGCGGCGGAGCTTGCCCGTCGAGATGGGATGGAAGGGCAGGCCCGCCTCGGGCACGCGCCGCGCCTCGACGCCCTCGTGGCTGCCAATCCAGTGGACGTCGGCGCCGTCCCGGACGAGCACCGCCGCCACCGCCAGCCCCGCGCTCGTGTGCCCGCCGGTGCCGCCGCCGGCGATGACGACGCGCACGCCGATCAGCAGCCCTGGCCCATCAGCAGCCCTGGCCCAAGGACGGGCTCGACGGCGGCGGGCCGCCCGAGGCGTCGCAGCGGGTGATGTTGCCGTCCGGCGTGGCGAAGAGGGAGACGGAGGGTCCCTTGGCATTGCCGCCGACGCCCGCGACGGAGACTTGGCCGACGGGTACGGACCCCGCGGCGCTCGTGCAGAGGTGTGCGACGGTGATCTGCCAGCGTCTGTCGGCGCTGAGGCCCGTCGGTCCGACCCCGGCGTTCCCGGTGACTTCGGCGAACGAGCACGAGCGGCCGGCCAAGTCCTTGGCTTGCGCGCAGTGGGCCAGCACCACCATGGTGCGGGTGAGGGGCCCCTGGGCGTCGGCGAGCCGCGCGCCCTGGTCCGGACGGACGCTTTTGCCCGGAAAGATCCCGCGTGAGCGGCCCGACGGTCGCCTGGAAATAGCCCCGGAGGATCACTCCCGTGAGAGCGCTGACGATCAGGAGAGAGATCAGAACGGAGATGAGGCCGAAGCCGCGCTGCATGCGCTCACCGGCGCTCGAGGGCGAGATCGATCAGGCGGGAGATCAGCTCGGTGTAGGAGATGCCCGAGGCCTCCCACAGCTTGGGGTAGGCGCTCGTTGCGGTGAAGCCGGGCAGGGTGTTGATCTCGTTGACGAGCACGCCCGCCTCCCCCTCGATGAAGAAGTCCACCCGCGCGAGCCCCGCGCAGTCGATGGCTTTGAACGCGCGGATCGCCAGCTCGCGCACCCGCGCCGTCACCTCGGGGGACAGGGGCGCCGGCACCTTGAAGGTCGTGCGGCCGGCACCGTACTTGGTCTCGTAGTCGTACCACTCGTGAGCAAAGCAGACTTGTCCCGGGACGGATGCCTGCGGCTGGTCATTGCCCAGCACGGCGACCTCGACCTCTCGCCCCTCCACGGCGCGCTCGACCAACACGCGGCGGCCGTGTCCGGCCGCGAGGGCCAGCGCGGCGGCCAGGTCCTCCTGCGCCTTGACCTTGCTGATGCCGACGCTCGAGCCGAGGTTGGCGGGTTTGACGAAGCAGGGGAATCCGATGGCCTCGGCGACGGCGCGCTCGACCGCGGCGGGATCGCGCCGCCATTCGTGGCGCTTCACGACGAGATAGTCCACGACCGGCAGACCATGGGCGCGGAACATGTCCTTCATTGCGGCCTTGTCCATGCCGATCGCGGAGGCGAGCACGGCCGCGCCCACGTACGGCAGCCCCGCCAGCTCGAGCAGGCCCTGGATCGTGCCGTCCTCGCCGCGGGGGCCGTGGAGCATGATCCAGACCACGTCGAGCCGTTCACGGAGGCCCGGCGGCAGGCCCTCGCTCGACTCGACGCGCTGGAGCGCCGTCGAGGACGCCGCGTCGCCCGCGCGGACCGCGAGCTCCTGCTTGACCGACGCATCCGCCCCGCCCTCGCCGAGCGCCTTGCCCGCGGCCTCCTGGGAGAGCGCCCGTAGCGGGTCGCCGCCCACGAGCCAGCGCCCCTCGCGCGTGATGCCGATCGGCACCGGCTCGAAGCGCTCGCGGTCCATGGCGGTCATCACGGACGCCGCGCCGGCGAGCGACACCTCGTGCTCGCCCGATTCGCCGCCGAAGACCACGCCCACGCGGAGCTTCTTCGCCATCGCCTTACTCTAAACCTGCCGGGGCCTGCGCGTGAACTCCTTGAAGCGCACGGTGAGCGGCCCCAGGAGCGCCACGGCGCCGAGGAGCCCGAAGCCCCAGATCCACTTGGACTCGGCCGAGGCGCCCCAGCGCGGCGCCCAGTCGAGCACGAGTCCCACGGCCCATGGTGACAGCGCGCCGGCCGTGAAGCCTACCGTGGACTGGAGCGCCATGGTTCGCCCGAGATAGGTGGACTCGGCCGCATCGGCGATGCCCGTCGAGACGATGGCCGACTCGGACGTGATGAGCACGCCGTAGAGGAGCCCGAGCGCGACGAGGGCGGGGAAGGGCCAGGCGAGGCCCCAGCCGATCGCGAACGAGCACGCCGCCGAGAGCAGCATGAGCACGCTGATGGGCCGCGCGCGGCCGAAGCGATCGGAGACCAGGCCCGTGAAGGGATGGGGCAGGGCGCCGATGGCCAGCACGGCCGAGGCCGCGAGCGCGGCCCGCTGGTTGGCCTCGGCCAGGGCCGTTCCGGAGGCGACGAGGCTCGCGGTGAAGAAGGGGACGATCCAGCCGCGCATGCCCATGAGCTCGAAGGCGTGCGCACCGTAGGCCGTGATGAGCCGCATGGCGGGGCGGTTCTTGAGCACCGGGCCCAGCCGGTCCTTGTTGATGCTGGCGGCGCCTGGGTTGATGCTGGCGGCGCCTGGCTTCGCGGCCTCCGGGACGTGCTTGGGCGCAGCCGCCATCCCGCGCGGCAGGACGAGCCAGCCGATCAGCCCTGCCAGGAGCGGCCCCGCCGCCGTCAGCGTGAAGGCCCAGCGCCAGCCCCACTGCCCATTGGCCCAGCCCGTCAGCAGGAGCGACACGGATGTGCCAAGGGTGAAGCTGCCGATGTAGCAGCCCATGGCGAAGCCGCGCCGGCCTGAGGCGAAGCGCTCGGCGACCATCCGCATGCCCGGCATGTACGTGCCGGCGAGCCCGAACCCGACGGCGCCGCGCAGGAGGATGGCCGAGAGGAACCCCTGCGCCCAGAACGCGAAGGCCAGGCTGGCCGCGGCCGTCCAGAACGCGCTCGAGAGATAGATGCGGCGCGGCGGCATGTAGTCGGTCAGGGTCGCGAGGATCATGACCGCGCCGATATAGCCGAACTGGTAGAAGGAGACGATCAGCCCTGCCTCGCTGTTGCTGAGCCCCCAGTCCTCCTGGAGGATGGGCAGGAGCGCCGAGAAGTTGGAGAAGACCAGCAGTGTCCCGAGCTCTGAGGCGCAGATGGCGGCGAGCCAGGCGCGGTCGCTGTAGGCAACCCGGCCGCGGGCGCTCACCGGAGGCCCTGGTGCTCCCGCCACTTCCTCCACGCCTCGAGGCGCGCTGCCAACTCCTTCTCGAGCCCGCGATCCACGGGGCGGTAGTAGACGCGGCCGCGCAGGGCCTCGGGAAGATGCTCCTGGCTCACGCGCGCCTCCGCTGCGTCGTGCGCGTACTGGTAGCCCTTGCCGTATCCCTGGTTCGCCATGAGCCCGGTCGGGGCGTTGCGGAGGTGGAGCGGCACGGGCTCGGCGGGCTTGTCCTGGATGTCCTGGCGGACCTGGTTCCACGCGGCGTAGACCGCGTTCGACTTGGGCGCGAGCGCCAGGTAGCAGGCCGCCTGCGCCAGCGCGAGGTCGCCCTCAGGCGAGCCCAGGAAGTGATAGGCCTCCTTGGCGTCGAGCGCCAGGCGCAGCGCCTGCGGGTCCGCGTTGCCCACGTCCTCGGAGGCGAAGCGCACGAGGCGCCGCGCGACGTAGAGCGCGTCCTCGCCGGCCTCCAGCATGCGCCCGAGCCAGTAGAGCGCGCCGTCGGGGTCGGAGTCGCGCAGCGACTTGTGCAGGGCGGAGATCAGGTTGTAATGCTCCTCGCCCGACTTGTCGTAGAGGAGCGCCTTCTTCTGGACGGCGTCGCGGATCGCGCCCTCCGTCACCGCGCCCGCGTGGAGCGTCACCGCCAGCTCGAGGATATTCAGCGCGCCTCGCGCGTCGCCGTCCGAGAGGCGCGCGATCAGCTTCAGCGCGTCCTGCTCGGCGGCGGCGGACGTCCCGCCGAGCCCGCGCTCGGGATCGCGCAGCGCGCGCTCGAGGATGGCGACGATGTCGTCCTCCGACAGCGGCTGGAGCACGTAGACGCGGCAGCGTGAGAGGAGCGCGGCGTTGACCTCGAAGGACGGATTCTCCGTGGTGGCGCCGATGAGGATGAGCGTGCCCTTCTCGACGTGGGGCAGGAAGGCGTCCTGCTGGCTCTTGTTGAAGCGGTGGATCTCGTCCACGAAGAGGATAGTGCGCTTGCCGCCGCGCGCCCGGTCCGCCTCCGCCTCGGCCACGACCTGGCGGATCTCCTTGACGCCGGCCAGCACCGCCGAGAAGCGCACGAAGCGCGCGCCCGCGACGTGCGCCATGAGCGACGCAAGCGTCGTCTTGCCGGTGCCCGGCGGGCCCCAGAGGATCATGGAGTGAAGCTGCCCCTCTTCGAGGGCCCGGCGGAGGACCTTGTCCGGGCCGATCAGGTGCTGCTGGCCCACGACCTCGTCGAGGGTGCGCGGCCGGATACGATCCGCGAGCGGAGCGGGAGCGGCGGGCGGGGTGGACGGCGGGGGATCGAAGAGATCCACGGCGGAATTATACGCCCGCAGTTCGAGCCGAGACGCCCGTCTCGGGCGGTGAGGCGAGGGCTGAGAGAGTGGTGGGCTACGCCAGCGCGGCGGGAAGATCGAGGAGCGAGGTGATGCGGGCCGTGACGCTGACGCCGCGGCGGTCGAGCTCGGCCGCGTCCGCGCGGTAGGCGATGAAGGGAATGCCGCCGGCCTGGGCGGCGAGCCCGTCCACCCAGGCGTCGCCCACCATTACGATGTAGGGCGCCGCGGGCCAGCGTAGGCGGACCACGCGGAGGCCGTCGGGATCCGGCTTGAGCGCGGTGACGTCGTCGCGGGTCACGACCAGGTCCAGGTGAGGCAGCAGATCGAAGCGCGCGAGGACGAAGTTGGCGACCACGCGGTCGTTGTTGGTCCAGATCGCGGTGGCGAAGCCCAGGCGTTTCATGGCGCGGAGCGCCTCGTCGGCGAAGGGCTCCAGCACCGCCTGCTCCATGGCGCGCCGCTCGTGGCGTTGGGGAATCTTGAGAATCTCTCCTTCAAGGGCGGGCGCCTCGGCCCGCACGAAAGCGAACAGCTCGGTTCCCGACCAGCGCAGCTCGCGCCGGGGCAGGGGCAGGCCCCGCTCGCGCACGAAGGCTTCCATCTCGCGCCCCACCGCCTTGAGGTCGAGCGGCGAGCTGACGAGGGTGTGGTCGAGGTCGAAGACGCAGACGGGAGGGCTCTGCGTCACCGCCTCAGCCGCCGTGCGCGGCCCCGCCGTCGGACTGCCCGCGGTCGGGCTCCCCGCGTTCGGGCTGCCCGCGGTCGGGCTGCCCGCGTTCGGGCTGGTAGAGGAGATCGCGCAGGAGCTCGATGCCGCCGCGGTCCAGGGAGCGGTCGGCCACGATCAGCTCGACGTCCTTAGGGAGGCTTTCCCGGATGCGGGCCGCGGCTTGCTCGGAGCAGACGACGGTGCGCGTGCGCTCCAGCATGCGGTCCATCGACCAGGTGTCGTCCGTGGAGGCGAGCACAGGTGTGACGTGCATGAGCCCCGCCGACTGGACGGAGCGCAGGAGGTTCTGGCCGCCGGTCGCCGTCGTGCAGACCAGTCCCACGGTGGAGCCCTCGGGCAGCTCGGTCAGCCGCAGCAGCGTCTTGATGCTCGCCTCGGCCAGCAGGGCCACGGTAGGCGGGCCGTCCGGCGGCATGATGCGCTTGACCTCGTGGATGTGGAAGAAGGTCGTGATCACGGCCCGGTAACCCTTGAGGAAGCCGGGATCACGGGCGGCTTTCGCCTCGAACTCGTCCACCAGCATCCGGTCCACCTGCAGCGGCAGCTCCGCCTCGAGCTCGTCTCGATAGCGCGCCAGCTCCGCGTCGTTGCACTCGACCAGGATGGCGCGGCGGCGCGCTACCTTGCCTGGGAGGCCCGCCGGCGCGCTCGAGGCCAGCGCGGCCAGGAATTCGTCCTGTGTGAAGCCGAGCCGCCGCACGCGCTCGAGGCTCTCGCCGACCAGGCGTTCGAGGCTGCGCGCCGCGCGTCCCTCCCGCGTCGGGCGGTCGGCCACGAAGGTGCCGCGTCCCTGCTGCCCCTCGACATAGCCGTCGCGCTCGAGGTCGGCGAGGGCGCGGGCGACCGTGTTGGGATTGATGCGGAGGAAGCCCGCCAGCTGGCGCACAGTGGGCAGCTGCATCCCCGGCTTGAACGCGCCCGTCGAGATCAGGTGGCGGATCTGGGTCATGAGCTGCACGTGCACAGGCACGGCGCTCTTGCGGTTGACCCGGAGCCCCGAGGGCGGCGCTATGCGTGACGACTCACGCGCCATGAGGCGGTGCTAGACCGTGGCGCGTCGCGGCCCAGTGGCGCTCTTGACAGCCTGTCCCGCGAGGGACCGGCCCACCCGGATCAGCGCCAGCCCCAGGGCTACCCGCAGGGGATCGGGGGTCGGGCGCATGGATCCCATCAGTCTCGCCTGGGTTGCCATGGCCCGCGCCTCAGCCAGCCGGTCTTTCGCTATCTGCTCGGCCAGGTAATAGTTCATCACGTTCATCCTCCTTTCGGGCCTACTGCCCGTCTCGCGGTCTCCGTAATAGTGTGTTGGTACATTGATACACTATTAACAGGCCAAACGCAAGTCCCGGCGACACAACTGGGCGGGCCCGAAAACACCCCCGCTCTCTAGACGAGCCAGCGCAGCAGGAGCGTGGCGAGAGAGAGAAAGATCGTGACGCCTAGGACGTCCTGGAAGGCGGTCTCGAACGGGCCGGCCGTGAGGGCGGGGTCGAAGCCCAGCCGCTTGGACAGCATGGGGATCGCCGTCCCCGCGCAGCCCGAGAGATTGACCGAGACGAACATGGAGGTGGCGACCACGAACCCGAAGGTGAAGGAGTGCCACAAGAGCCCGATCGAGCCGACCACCACGGCGCAGACGGCCCCGAGGATTGCGGACGTCTGGATCTGCCGCCAGAGCGGCTCCCACCAGCGGCTGAGCTGGACCTGTCCGGTCGCCAGCCCCCGCACGACCATCGTTACCGACTGGAGGCCCGTGTTGCCGGAGATCGCCTGGATCACCGGCATAAAGGAAGCCAGGAGGATGACCTTGCCGAGGGTCTGATCGAAGTAGTGGATGACCACGCCCGCCAGCATCTCGATGAGCAGCGTCAGCAGCACCCATGGCAGGCGCAGCATGGCGACCTGGCGCGGGGAGCGACGCTCGAGCTCGGCGGCATCCGAGCCGGCCATGCGGAAGATGTCTTCCGATGCTTCCTCCTGGACCACGTCCATGACGTCGTCCACGGTGATGGTGCCCACCAGCCGGTTCTGGTCGTCCACGACCGGGACGGTCACGAGGTCGTACTTCGCGACGACCCGCGCGACCTCCTCCTTGTCCATCGTCGCGTTAACGCTCACGACCTCCTCTTCTTGGAGGATGCCGAGGATGAGGCTGCGCGGATCGGCGAGAAGGAGGCGCCGCAGCGGCACCCGCCCGATGAGGTGCTGGTGATCGTCCACCGCGTACACGCCGAACGGGCGCTCCTCGGTGACGGTCTTCCTGATGTGCTGGATGGCCTCCTCGACCGTCAGCGTCTCGCGGATTGCCACGACGTCCTGGGACATGAGGCGCCCCGCCGAGTCTTCGGGATACTCGAGGATGTCCTGAATCTCTTCCGACTTCTCCTCTTCCATGAGGTCCAGGATCTTTTCCGCATGCTCGCTCGAGAGCTCGTCCACGACGTCGGCCGCGTGCTCCGCCGGCATCCGGTCGAGGATCATCGACACCTCGACGTCGTCCAGGGAGCGCACCAGCTCGAGCAGCGTGGCGTCGTCGAGCTCGGACAGGACGTCGCCGGCCTGGTCCTGCCGGAGCGAGCGGAAGATCGTCGCGCGGTCGGCGAGCGGCAGCTGCTGGAGCACGTGGGCGATGTCGGCCGCGTGGGCTTCGACGAGCGCCTGCGCCGCGCGAGGGTCGTCGCGGTTCTGGAGCAGCTCTTCGGCTGCGCGCAGCAGGCGCTGGTTCGTGTCCATGATGTGATATCCGGAATCGATTGTACCGGGCCGCCCGCGTCGCCGCGACGGAATAACGACCAGTAGAGGTCGTGCCGGCGCAGCCGCGATACCCCTCACAGAGTGGGGCGTCGGCTACAGACTCGCGGCCGAGTAGGGCCGTGCCCGGGGGCCGTGGTAGCCTGACGGTATCCGTATGGCGCACCTCCGCGCGTTCTCCGGCTTGCTCCTCGCGGGACTCGTGGCCGTCTCCGCCGGCCCCGCGCAGGCCCTCGAAGAGGCCGATCGCCTCATGCTGGTAGGCGAGAAGTCCTACGAGGACGGGCTCTACGCGCTCTCCCGTCGCACGCTCGAGCGCTTCCTCGAGCGCTTCCCCGGCGACAAGCGGGCCGGCGAGGCGATCCTCCTTCTGGGCAAGGCCCGGCTCGCCCAGGGGTCGCTCGACGCCGCGCTCGAGGCCTTCCGAAAGACGGAAGGGTTCACTCCCGTTCCCGGCAAGCCTCAGGAGGCGCGCTTCTGGGAGGCTGAGACGCTCTACCGGCTGAAGCGCTTCACCGACGCGCGCGCGGCCTATGCCCGCGTCATCTCGGCCGAGCCCGCCTCGCCGCTCCTCCCCGACGCCCTCTACTCGATGGGCTGGGCCGACCTCGAGCTCAAGCGGCGCGACGCGGCGGCGCTCGACTTCGGTCGGCTTGTTATGGAATTCCCGGATCACTCGGCGACGCCCTCGGCCGCGATCCAGCTCGCCCGCGCCCTCATCGAAATGAAGCGCGCTGACGAGGCTATCGTCGTGCTCGAGCCGTTCCCGACCAAGTACCCGGAGCACCGGCTGGCGCCGGAGGCGCGCTACTACCTGGCCCGCGCCCGGCTGGCGGCGGGCGACATGGACAAGGGCGTGGCCGAGCTCCGAGCCTTCGCGCGGGCCAACCCGGGGCACGAGCTGGCGCCCGCCGCGCGCCGCGTGGCGCTTGACACCCAGATCAAGGCCGGCAAGAAGAAGGAGCTCGCCGAAGAGTACGCGGCGCTCCTCGCCCAGAAGCCTCCGGCGCCCGAAGGCCTCTACGACGCGGGCGCCATCGCGGCGGCCCTCGACCGCCCACGCGACGCAGACGCCGCGTGGGCGCGGCTCAGGAAAGAATTCCCGGAGCACGTCTTGACCGCCCGCGCCTCGCTGGAGCAGGCTCAGGCGGCGTTCGGCAAGAAGAACTTCAAGGACGCCGCGGCGCTGGGGCGCGCCGCCTCCAAGAGCCCCGAGGATGCCGTGCGGGGCGAGGCGCTCCTCGTCGTCGGCGAGAGCGAGATGAAGCTCCGGCACCCCGCCCAGGCGCTCCCCGCCTTCCAGGCCGCGGCGGACACGCCCGGGCTCGAGCCGGCGCTGCATTTTCGCGCGCTGGCAGGCAGCGGGCTTGCCCAGGAGGACCAGAAGCAGTGGGCGCAGGCCGCGAAGTACTACGAGGAGGTCGCCGAGAGGAGCCCGGACAAGACGCTGGCCACGTGGGCCAAGACGCGCCGCGCGGCCATCGCCGCCAACCTCAAGCCGGCGCCCAGGGCGGACAAGAAGCGATGACCCGCGCGCTCCTCTCGATCGCGATCCTGCTGCTGTCCGCTGCGCCTCCTGCCGCCGCCGCCGAGCCGCAGTTCAAGATGCCGCCGCCCGACCTGGCCCAGGTCCTGCCGCTGGTCTCGCCGGCGCTGGACAAGCCGGCGCTTCCTGGCTCGCTCGCGGCGTATCCGCCCTCGCCCCAACCGGTGCCGCCGCTGCCGCGGGCCCGCGTGGAGACCGACCTCGCGGTCCAGCCCGTGGCGGCCGCGCCGCCGCCGCGCTTCCTCGCGTGCAACCCGCTCGGCACCGTGCTCGGCGTCGTCTCCGAGCTCGTCGAATGCGGCCGCGCGCGCTTCCAGCGCGGCGAGTACGAGGACGCGCGCGAAGCGCTCGACGGCGCCGTCAAGCGCGCCTCCGACGCCGCCCTGCTTCGAGAAGCGCGCTACTGGCTGGGCGAGACCCTGATCCGGCTCGGCCGGCCCGACCAGGCGGCGCAAGCGATGCTTCTCGTGGTCCACGCCGACCCGCGCTCGGACGTGGGCTTTCACGCCGCGCTCAAGTATGGCTGGCTGTCGCTGATGGCGGGCGATCCGGCGCGCGCGCTCGCGACGCTGGACGCGCTCGTCAAGGTCGGCCCTTCGCCCGCACTCGTGCCTTGGGCTCAGCACGGCCGCGCCGTGGCGCTTTACGGTCTCGGGCGCTATGCCGAAGCGCGCGAGGTCTGGACCCGGCTTCTCGGCCAAACGCTACCCGTGCCGGTGGCGGGCGAGGCGCCTTTCTGGCTCGGCGACACGCTGGGGCGGCTCGGCGAGTACAAGGACGCCGTCGCGCGGCTCAAGACCTTTACCGGCGGCGGCCCGCGCCTCCTGATCGACACGGGGCTCCTGCGCTTGGCCTGGTGGAGCCGGGCGGCAGGTGAGCCGCTCGCGGCCGTGCAGACCTACCGCGGGGCGATGTCGGCCTATCCGAAGCTGCCCGAGATCCTCTGGGCGAGGGCCGGGCTCGTGCTGGCCCTCCTCGACCTCGACGACTACGCGGCCGCCCTCGACGAAGCGCGCACCCTCGACGCCGCCGACAAGACGGGCGCGCTCGGCCTGCCTGTGCTCCTGGCAGTGGATCGTTGGGCGACGGAAAAGCGCCGCGCCGATGACGCGCGGGCGCTCGAGCAGGAGCTTCTCGGACGCACCCTCGAGCCCGCCACCCGCGCCTACGTCCTCCTGCTGGCCGGCGAGGTCGAACGCGACGCCGGCCAGATGTCGGAGGCCCACGGCCGCTTCGAGCTGGTCCTGGCGCGTCCCGGGGCGCCGGCGCTCGGCTGGTTCGCGGGGCTGCGCCTTGCGCAGATGGATCTCGAGAGCCGCGAGATCGCCCAGGCGCGGACGCGCATCGACGCGCTCCTCAACGAGCCGCTGTCGGCCGAGCTCCGCGGCGCGGCCCTCGCGCTCGCCGGCGAGGCCGCCTACGCCGGTCGCGCCTGGGACGAGGCCGCGGCGCGCTACAGCCGGTTCCTCGCCGAGTTCCCGACCTCGCCGCAGGCGCCCTCGGTCATGCTGGCGCTCGGCTGGGCGGAGTTCCGTCGCGGGCGTTTCGAGGCGGCGCGCGACACCTGGACGCGCTTCGCCACGATCAACCGCGCCGATCCGCGGGCGCCCGCCGCGCTCCTCCTGGCGGCGGAGCTCGCGGCGCGCTCGGGCGACACCGTGGGCGCCCGCGCGCTCCTCGACGGGCTCGTCACGCGCTACCCGGAAGGCGAGTACGCGGACATCGCGCGGCTCAACCGCTCGATTCTCGCCATCCGCGCCGGCCGGGCCTCGAGCGCTCTCGGCGATCTCACGGAGCTGATCCGCCGCGCGCCGCTGTCTCCCTACACGGGTCGGATGCGGCTCGCGCGCGGCGTGGTCCTCGTGACGGACGGCAAGGGGGCGGAGGCCGCGCGCGAGTTCAAGAGTGCGCAGGGGCAGGGCGAGGGCGCTTCGGCGAACCTGGGGCTCGGGCGCGTCGCCTTCGATCGCGGGCAGTGGGACGAAGCCGAGCGGGAATTCGTCGAGGCGCGCGACACGGGGGCGGGCGCCGTCGCGGCCTCGGCCGAGTACGGCATCGCCGCCGTGCTGTGGAACCAGGGCAAGACCGACGAGTTCAAGCGATTCGCCCAGGCGCTGCTCGCTCGGCCGCCCGACCCGGCCAACACGCCCAACGTGCTCGCGGCCGCGGCGGCGCTGGCGGCCGAGGAGGGACGATGGAAGGACGCGCGCACGCTGGCGATGCGCACGGTCGGCGAATTCCCGACGACCGATGCCGCGCCGGCGGCGCTGTCGCTCGTAGGCACGGCGGCCGGGCGCGGCGGCGAATGGCCGCTGGCGAGCGAGACCTTCCAGCTGCTGACCGAGCGCTACCCCGGCTACAAGACCGGGCGCGAGGCGCGCCTCGACTACGCCGAGGCGCTCTACAGGACGGGCGCGCTCGCCGAGGCCTCCGCGAAGCTCCAGGAGATCATCGACGCCTCGCCAAGGGACCCTGAGCTGCCGCGCGCGCTCATACTGCTCGGCCGCACCCACGAGGCCCGCGGCGACGGGGCCTCGGCGCTCGACGTCTACAAGCGCGTGGGGCGCGAGTACCCCGCTTTCGAGGGCGCGGCGCTCCTCGGCAATGCCCGCGTGCTCCTGCTCGCGGGCAACTGGGACGAGGCGCGGCCGCTCCTCGAGCGCGCGGTGGCGGCGGGGGATGCGGCCGTGGCCGTCGAGGCCGCATACCGCTTGGGCGAGGGGCTCCGGGGCGCGGGCCGTCACCAGCAGGCCGTCGACTCGTACATGACGGCGGCCTACGTCGCGCCCGACACGCCGCTCGCGCGCCGCGCGCTCCTCGGCGCCGGGCAGTCCTTCACCGCGCTCAAGCAGCCCGACTCGGCGATCATCGTATACAAGAAGCTGCTGGCGGGGAAAAGCGTCGAGCCTGACGTGGCCGACGCCGCGAAGAAGGGACTGCGAGCCCTCGGGGTGAACTAGCCCCAATTGGGGCTAACCCAAGGCGGCCACGACGTCGGACATCGGCGCGTGGTCGCCCGCGAAGCGGTCGCGCCATTCGTAGCGCACGCGATCCGCCGGCCCCAGCACGAAGACGCCGCCCTGCTGCACCGGATTGCCCCGCCGCGCTCCCTGCCTGAAGCCCTTCGCAATGGCCCGCAGACCCTTCAAGAAGCTCCCGGGATGGAAGGTCCTGCCCCAGCCATAGGCGAGGCCCGCCGCGCGGAAGGTCTGGAGCGACGGGTCCGCGTAGAGCGGGCCCGCGTAGCCCGTGACTTCACGGAAACCCTTCAGGTGCTCGGGCCTGCCCGGCCCGACGACGACGAGCGCGGCGCCCCGTCGCTCGATCCCGGGCTGCGCGGCGGCCAGGTCAGCGACCTGCTGACGGCAGAAGATTCAGCCGAAGTGGCGGACGAAGGCGAGGACGGCCTGCCGGTCGGCCCAGGAGCCGCCGAGCGTGACGGCGCGACCCTCGGCGTCGAGGACCGTGAGGCGCGCGAGCCGCGATGCCACGGTGTCGGACATGGCGCGACTCTACCCGCTTCCGCGGGGGCCTGCCCGACGAGTACAATGGGCGCCACTTTATGAAGGGCTACGGGGGACGCATTCTCTTCGTCGACGTCACGCGCGGCACGAGCCGCGTCGAGGCCTTGGGCGAGGAGACCGCGCGGGCGCTCCTCGGCGGCAACGGGCTCGCCGCGCGGCTCCTGCTCGATCACGTGCCCGTTGGGACGGACCCCTACGACCCGGCCAACGCGGTTGTCTTCGCCGTGGGACCGATCACCGACACGACGGTGCCGGGCAACAGCCGCGCCTGCGTCGCCTCCAAGTCGCCGCTGACCGGTCTCTTTTTCGATTCGACCTTCGGGGGACGCTGGCCCGCGACCATGAAGCGCACGGGCTTCGACGCCATCGTCATCACGGGACAGGCGGCCGCGCCCGTCTATTTAAAGGTAGGGGAGGCGGGGGTCGAGGTGAAGCCGGCGGCCGGCCTCTGGGGGCAGACGACCCGCGATACCGTGCACGCCATCCAGGCCGTCGAAGGCGCCGAGACGGACGTGATGGCGATCGGCCCCGCGGGGGAGCGCCGGGTGCGCTTCGCCTGTCTCGCGACGTACTGGAAGAACCGCGAGGGCGTGGCGGGACGCGGCGGCATCGGCGCCGTGCTCGGCGCCAAGCGCGTCAAGGCCGTGGTCGTCACGGGCGGGCTCAAGACCGGGATCGCCGATCCAGCGGCCCTCAAGGCATTGCTCGAGGAGAAGCGGGAGCCGCTCACGACGGGCACCAAGGCGCTCTCGACGTACGGCACGTCCTTCCTCGTCAAGCCGATCAACACGCTGGGGGCGCTGGGATCCTACAACCTGCGCCAGGAGACCTTCGCCGAGGCCCTGGCAATCTCGGGCGAGGAGATGCACGCTCGCTACCACGACCGCGATACCACGTGCCTCAAGTGCCCTGTCGCCTGCGGCAAGCAGTACGAGATCCGCGACGGCGAGCTCAGCGGCCTCAAGGCCAAGATGCCCGAGTACGAGACCATCTTCGCCTTCGGGTCCATGTTAGGCAACGCGCACGCGGGTTCGCTCGCGAAGGCGAACGACCTCTGCGATCTCTTGGGCATGGACACCATCACCATGGGCGTGACGCTGTCCTTCGTGGCCGAGGCGCTCGAGCGCGGCTGGCTCACGCCGGACGAGATCGGGGTGCCGTTCGGCTGGGGCGACTGGCGCGGCATGCTGCGCCTCATCGAGTTGACGGCGGCGCGCGAGGGCTTCGGCGACCGCCTTGCCGAGGGTGGCTGGCGATTGGCCGAGTCCGTCCATCCCGAGGCGACCAAGACCGTCTACGCCGTCAAGCGGCTCGAGCTGCCCGCGCACTCGGCGCGCGCGCTCAAGGGCATGTCCATCGGCTACGCGACGGCGACGCGCGGCGGCAGCCACCACGACACGCGGCCGACGCCGCAGTACGCCCAGGGCTACGATCGGCGCGGAACGGAGGGCAAGCCCGAGTTCGCCGTGCGCAGCCAGCACTTCACGGCCGTGGACGACTCGCTCGTGCTCTGCCGCTTCACGTCCGAGCGCGGCTTCGGGCTCTTCGTGGAAGAGCCCTACGCGCGCATGGTGCGCGCCGTCACCGGCTGGGACATGGGCGTGGAGGAGCTTGAGCGCGTGGGCGAGCGCGTGATCAACCTCGAGCGCCTCTTCAACGTGCGCGAGGGCGTTCGGCGCAAGGACGACGTGCTGCCCTGGCGCGTGATGCACGAACCCATCCCCGACGGCCCCTCGGCCGGCATGTACTGCCCGCCCGAGGAGCTGTCGGCCATGCTCGGCCGTTACTACGCGCTCCGCGGCTGGGACACGGACGGCGTGCCGACGAAGGAGCGCCTAGCCTCTCTCGGCCTCGCGTGACGTCCTCTCCCCAATGCGGAGCGGGCCTTCACCTCCCTCTCCCCCAGTGGGGGAGAGGGGAGGGCGAGGGGGGTGGAGGCGAGGGGGGTGGAGGCGAGGGGGATGCACGCCGCGTGAGCGCCATGCGCATCGTCTCCTGGAACATTCGCGCCGGCGGCGGCCGGCGCGTCCCGGGCATCGCCGACCAGATCGCGCGCTGGGCGCCGGATGTCGTGGCGCTCTCCGAGTTCCGCGCCACGCCGCCTAGCGCGGAGCTGGCCGGCGCTCTCGCCGGACAGGGGCTCCTGCACCAGCTGAGCACCGCGTCCGCCGCGCTCCCTCGGGCCAACAGCCTGCTCATCGCCTCACGCTGGCCGCTCGCGCTGGTAAGCCTCGTCACCGCGCCCGCCGCCGAGTCGGGCCGCTGGCTCCTCGCACGCATCGCCGGGCCCTGCGCCCTCACGCTGGGAGCGATGCACGTGCCCAACCGCGTGACGGGCCGCAAGTTCCCCTTCCTCGACGCGGTGCTCGGCTTCGCCCACACCTGGCGCCGAGGGCCGGCGCTCCTCGTCGGCGACACCAACTCGGGGCTGATCGACCTCGACGAAGAGGTGCCGGCCTTCATCGTCGAGGAGGACGGCTGGATCCGCGGCCTCGAGGCCGCAGGCTGGGCCGACGCGTTTCGTCTTCTCCGGGGCAGCGAGCGCGCCTACACGTGGTACTCACCGAGCGGCGGCAACGGCTTCAGGATCGACCAGGCCTTCGTGAACCGCGCGCTCCGGCCGCGGCTCAGCGAAGCTCGCCACGAATGGGGCGCGGCGCCCGGCCGGCGCACCCGGCGCGCGAACCGGCACGCGCTCAGCGACCACGCCGCGCTACTGATCGACCTCGACGCGCAGGATCGCTCGCCCCTCTCCCCCACCGGGGGAGAGGGCAGGGTGAGGGGGCATAAGGGCGAGGGGGTATAGTAGGGCCGACACGGGCGGATAGCTCAGCTGGAAGAGCACGGCCCTTACAAGGCCGGGGTCGCAGGTTCGAGCCCTGCTCCGCCCACCATTCTCATCAGGCAGTCGGGGAGCGCATCCCAGACTCGCAGATCGCCTGCGGGAGGACCCAGTGATGGAGCGGCGCACGTTCATCGGGGTGATCGCCGGCGGCCTTCTCGCCGCGCCGCTGCCCGCTGAGGCGCAGCAGGCGGCGAAGGTGCCCCGGATAGGTTTCCTCGGGAACTCGACCGCTGCCCTTGAGGCCAATCTCGTCGGGCCGTTCCGGGAAGGGCTGCGTGATCTCGGCTACGTCGAGGGGCGAAACATCCTGATCGAGTATCGCTGGGCGGAAGGACAGTATGAACGCTTTCCTGCTCTCATCGCCGAGCTGATCGCCCTGAAGGTGGACGTGATCGTGACCGCTGGGACGCCCGCCTCGCTCGCCGTCAGGAAGGCGACAACGGCGATCCCTCTGGTCTTTGCGGCCGTTGGCGATCCGATCAGCGTGGGCCTCGTCGCGAGCCTCGCGCGGCCCGGTGGAAACAGCACCGGATTGACCGCGATCGCACCGGAACTGGAAGGGAAACGATTGGAGCTGCTCAGGGAAGTGGTGCCCAAGCTCTCTTACATCGCCGTGCTGTGGAACCCGGACAATCCGTTTCATGCCGGTTCCTTGAAGGAGGCGCGGGCTGCCGCTCAGGTGTTGGGAATCAAGGTGCAGCCCCTTGGGGTACGAGTCTCTGAAGACTTCCCAGCCGCGTTCGCGGCCATTCTCAAAGAGCGGCCAGGAGCACTCCTCGTGCTGGCGGATCGTCTCTTCCTGCACAACCGCGCGCGCATCGTGGACTTCGAGGCCAAACACCGCCTGCCCGGAGTGTATGCGTACCGGGAATTGGTCGAGGCGGGCGGTTTGATGTCCTACGGGCCAAGCTACGCGGACATGCACCGGCGGGCCGCCTACTACGTGGACAAGATCCTGAAGGGTGCCAAGCCCGCCGACCTGCCCGTCGAGCAGCCGACCAAGTTCGAGCTGATGATCAACCTCAAGGCCGCCAAGGCGCTCGGCCTGAAGATTCCGCCGTCGGTGCTGCAGCGAGCCGACCAGATCATCCAATGAATCGGCGAACCTTCCTCTGCGGGCTGACGCTGGGAACGCTCGCCTTGCCCCTCGCCGCCGAAGCGCAGCAGGAAGGGAAGGTCCCACGGATCGGTTTCTTGTTCTACGGCTCTCCCGGGCCCTCGCCAGAACTCGACGCCTTCCGGCAAGGGCTGCGTGAGCTCGGTTGCATCGAGGGGCAGAACATTGCCATCGAGGTCCGATTCGCAAGCGGGCGGGTAGAGCGACTGCCCGAGCTCGCGGCCGAGCTGGTCCGTCTCAAGGTTGACGTGATCGTCACCCCAGGTACGCCACCGTCTCTGGCCGCCAAGCAGGCGACCAGCACGATCCCCATCGTCTTCGCGGGCGTTGCCGATGCGATAGGCGCCGGGCTCGTCGCCAACTTCGCGCGACCGGGTGGGAACATCACGGGGTTGACAGGTATCAGCGCCGAGTTAGGCGGGAAACGGTTGGAGCTCCTGAAGGAAGTTGCCCCCAAGGCTTCCCGCGTGGCGGTCCTCTATAATCCGGCCGACCGATCCAATGTGCTGGTATTGAAGGAGCTGCAGGAGTCGGCCCCGGCACTGCGCCTGACACTGCAACCGCTCGCGGTGCGAGGACCTGGCGAGTTCGAGGGCGCCTTTGTCGCGATGAGCCGGAAGCGCGCCCACGCGCTGTTCGGGGCTGCGGGTATTCTGACCACTGAGCACCGAAAAGCCATCGTAGACCTCGCTGCCAAGAGTCGGATACCGGCGATGTGGGGCGAACGGCAGTTTGTGGAGGCCGGCGGCCTCATGTCGTATGCGGTGAACTTTTACGACCAGTTACGACGCGCCGCCACCTACGTGGACAAGATCCTCAAGGGTGCCAAGCCCGCCGACCTGCCCGTCGAGCAGCCGACGAAGTTCGAGCTGGTCATCAACCTCAAGACCGCCAAGGCCCTCGGCCTGACGATCCCGCCGTCCCTGCTGCTGCGGGCCGATGAGGTCATCCAGTGATCGACCGGCGCGCGTTCGTCACCAGCGTCGCCGTCGGCGCTCTCCTGGCATCGCGCTCAGCCGACGCGCAGCAGGCCAGGGGTATGCGCCGAATCGGATGGTTATCACCCGCCTCGGCCGCCGACGGCCTCCCTAACCTGGAGGCCCTTCGGGCTGGATTGCGCGAGCTCGCGTACGTGGAAGGCCAGAACATCACCATCGAGGCCCGCTGGGCCGATGGGCGCAGCGAGCGCCTTCCCCAGCTCGCCGCTGAGCTGGTTCGTCTCCCCGTGGAGGTCCTTTGCACTGCGGGCTCGCAAGCCGCCGGAGCGGCCAAGCACTCGACGTCCACGATCCCGATCGTGTTTGCGAACGTCGCGTTCCCCGATCAGTCGGGCCTCGTCGCCAGCTACCCGCGCCCCGGGGGCAACATCACGGGGGTCGCGTTCATCGGCCCTGAATACGGGAAGCGGTTAGAGCTGCTCAAGGAGGCCCGTCCCAGGCTCTCTCGTGTCGCGCTGATCTACAACCCCGACAATCCCGGGAACGTCTCGGCCCTCCAAGAGACGCAACGGTGGGCAACCCCCTTGGGTGTCAGGCTCGAGCCTCACAAGTTCCGGGGTCCGCAGGATTTCGAGCGCGTCTTCGGGGCGATCGCCGGGAAGCGGCCTGATGCGCTCATGACGACGGCCGATCCACTCATCGCCTCCTATCGCACACGCATCGTCGACTTCGCCGCGAAGAATCGCCTGCCCTCCATGTACCCGGGCAGGGAGTTCGTGGACGCCGGGGGCCTCATGTTCTATGGCGGCAGCGTTCCCGAGATGTACCGGCGCGCCGCCGTGTACGTGGACAGGATCCTCAAGGGTGCCAAGCCCGCCGACCTGCCGGTGGAGCAGCCGATCAAGTTTGACATGGTGATCAACCTGAAAACGGCGAAGGCGCTCGGGCTGACGATCCCGCAGTCCCTCCTGCTGCGGGCGGACGAGGTGGTCCAGTGATGGATCGGCGGACATTTCTGAGCGTCCTGGGCTTTCTCGCCGCGCCGCTCGCCGCCGAGGCGCAGCAGCCGGCGAAGATCTCCCGAATAGGCTTTCTATCGCCGAGCTCTCCTTCTGACCCGCCAATGCAGCACTCCCTCGAAGTCTTCCGGCACGGATTGGGCGAGCTGGGCTATGTAGAAGGTCAGAACATCGCCATTGAGTCCCGTTGGGCGGAGGGCAAGTACGACCGGCTCCCGGGTCTCGCGGCCGAGCTGGTCCGTCTGAAGGTGGACGTCATCGTTACCGCGGCTGTGCCAGCGATCCGGGCAGCCAAAGAAGCGACGAGCACGATCCCCATCGTCATGGCGGTCGTTGTTGATCCTGTGGCGACTGGCCTCGTCGCCAGTCTCGCGCGGCCGGGGGGGAACATCACGGGGCTGTCCAATATGGCCCCCGAGCTCGTGGGAAAGCAGTTGCAGATGCTCAAGGAGGTCGTTCCCAAGGCTTCCCGGGTGGCCGTCCTTTGGAATCCGGCAAATCCAGGCAACGCACCACAGTTGCGAGAGGCGGAGGCTGCGGCCCGAACATTGGGAGTGCGGCTTCAACCCGTCGAGGCGCGTGATCCCAACGACTTCGACGGCGCCTTCGCGGCGATGATCAGGCAGCAGGCGGGGGCACTCATTGTCCTGTTGGACGTGATGTTCACTGACCACCGAACACGCATCGCAGACCTCGCGGCTAAGAGCCGCCTGCCGGCAGTATACGGGCTGTCGGAGCACGCGGAGGCCGGCGGCCTCATGGCCTACAGCGCGAGCAGGGCTGCCCTGTTCCGACGGGCCGCCACCTACGTGGACAAGATCCTGAAAGGCGCCAAGCCCGCCGACCTGCCGGTGGAGCGGCCCACAAAGTTCGAGCTCGTCATCAACCTCAAGACCGCCAAGGCGCTCGGCCTGACGATCCCACCGTCGCTGCTGGTGCGAGCGGACCGAGTGATCGAGTAAGCGGCGGGCGGGTGATTCCACTGATGCGAGCGCCCCGGTTCACCCTGGTTGCACTGCTGCTCGTGGTCCTTCACGGTTTCGTCTGGGCTGCGGGCTTGCCCGTCTCGCTGGTTCAGCTGTCGTCACCCGTGGAGCGGTTCACCGACGCCTCGATCACCGTCAAGACCGCCCCCGCCGCCTCCTGCGCCATCACGGTGCTCTACAAGTCGGGGCCGTCGAGAGCGAAGGGGCTCGATCCGAAGCTGGCCGACCACTCCGGCTTCGTCACGTGGCGGTGGCGGGTCGGCTCCAAGACCACGCCGGGCCAGTGGCCCGTCGTGGTGACGTGCGAGCACGGCGGCAACCGAGGCGAGCTGAGGACGATGCTCGAAGTCCGCTAGAGAGGCAGGCCCACCCATCATTACGGCCGCTCAGAGCTGGCCGGAGTCGCCCCAGTTTTCGAGGAGCTTGACGTAGGCGGGGTCGTCGTAGCGGTCGAGGCGGAAGGCAGGGGCGTAGCGGGGCAGGGGGCGCTCGGCGATGTAGTCGGCGAGCAGATCCGCCGCGCCGTTGGACGCCATCATCCCGTAGCCCGAGAGCGCGCCGATGACGTATGCGCCCTCGACGGGCAATGGACCCGCGAGGAAGCGGTTCTCCCGGGTCTTGGTGTAGTAGCCGCCGTCCACGAAGCAGCGCGGCATGCGGTCCAGGTAGGGCGCCATCGCGGGGATCATCCGCGCGAGTCCGCGCAGGACCACCTCCTGGTGCGCTGGATCGAAGTTCGGCGGAAAGGTGGGCTCGACCGGCTCGACGTCATAAGTCCAGACGCCGAGGACGGACGTGCTCTCGCCCGTGCCTTCCGGCCTGCCGTGCGCGCCCGGCGGCAGCTCGTCGACCAGGCGCCGGTGCTTGACGGACGCGGCCAGCTCGGCGCGCTCCTGCTCGGACCAGTCGATCCTCATCGGATCGGCCCAGAGCGTCATCGGCGCGCCGCGGGGCATGGCGCCCAGCGTGTCGTTGAAGGCGATCTTCGCGTGGAGCTCGCAGAAGACCGGCAGGTCGACGCCGAGCAGCCGTCCGGCGTCCTTTAAGTACGGCCCAGCGGCTACGACGGCGCGCGCCGTCCCGATCGTCTGCGTGCCGGACGTCCCACGCACCGTCACGCCGCGCACGCGGCCGCCCGCCGTGTCGATCCGCTCCACCCGGCCCTCGACCAACCGGACGCCGTGCGCGCGCGCGCGCTCGAGCAGGTACATGCCGAGCTGCTGGCCGCTGAACCAGCCGCAGCGGCGGGCGTGAAGCAGCGCCACGGTGTCGCGCGCCAGCCATGGATAGTGGCGCCTGATGAGCGACGGCTCCGTGATGACGTCCGTGCCCCTGAGCGTCGAGTCGAATCCTTCGGCCGCCGCCGGCTGGTAGTCGCTCGCCGCCGTTGCGTGCAGGCGCAGGGGGCCCGCGCCGAGGGCGGCCGCAGCCGAAGCCGCTCGCTCGAACTCGGCGACGCGCCCGGCCTCGGCGGTGGCGAAGAGGTAGCCGCGGCGGTTGAGCCGGAAGACGTTGCCGCTCTCGCGGGCCAGCTCCTCGAGGAGATCGATGCTGCGGTTCATGAGGGCGACCTGGTCGTCGCCGGGCCCGGGCCACCAGTTCCTGTAGCACTCGGCGGACTTGTCGCTGGTCAGCGTGAGGGGCGGCCTCTCATCGACCACCACGACGCGGCGCACACCGCGGCGCACCGCCAGGTGATAGGCGGCGGCGACGCCGGCGATGCCCGCGCCGCAGATCACGACGTCCGCGGAAGCCTGTGCCATCGTGTCCGCGAGCATACCTCACGCTCGCCGCCGTGGTAGTTTAACGACCTCATGCCCGATGCGCCCTGGAGCTGGAGTCTCGACCCCGCCGCCGACGGCAGCCTCGTCCTCCGCCTCTCCGGTTCCTGGCGAATGCAGGATCACCTGCCATCCGCGGCAGAGGTCGAGACGAAGATCGGCGCCCGGTCCTCGGCGCGCCGGCTGGCTTTCGACACGCGCGAGGTCAGCGCGTGGGACACGGGACTCCTGGTGTTCGTGCTCAAGGTGATCGAGGCGGGGACGCCGCGCGGCATCACGGCGGACCGCACAGGGCTGCCCGAGGGCGTCCGTAAGCTTCTCGACCTGGCTGCGGCGGTGCCGGAGCGCGACACGAAGCGCGGCGGCGCGGAGCAGCCCCTTCTCGCCAGGGTAGGCAGCGCGGCCGCGGGCGCCGGAGACGGCGCTCGGGAGATGGTCACCTTCGTCGGCGAGGCCTCGCTCGCGCTCGCGCGCGCCGCCGTCGGCCGCGCGCGCTTCAGGCGCGTGGACCTCGTGCTCAACATTCAGGAGGCCGGGGTCAGCGCCCTCGGCATCGTCTCGCTCATCAGCTTCCTGATCGGCTTGATCCTCGCCTTCGTGGGCGCCATCCAGCTCCGCCAGTTCGGCGCCCAGATCTACATCGCGGACCTGGTCGCCATCGGCATGGCCCGGGAGATGGGCGCCATGATGGCGGCCATCATCATGGCCGGCCGCACGGGGGCGGCCTACGCGGCCCAGCTGGGGACGATGCGGGTCAACGAGGAGATCGACGCGCTGAGCACCATGGGCATCTCCCCATTCGAGTTCCTCGTGCTGCCGCGCATGCTCGGCCTCATCCTCATGATGCCGCTCCTGACGATCTACGCGGACCTGGTCGGCATCGCGGGCGGCGCCGTGGTCGGGGTCGGCATGCTCAAGGTCGGCATCATTCCCTACTGGAACCACACCTGGGCCGCCGCGTCGCTCGCCGACTTCTCCGCCGGCATGATCAAGAGCGTCGTCTTCGGCGTGCTCATCGCCATCGCCGGGTGCCTGCGTGGCATGCAGTGCGGGCGCAGCTCGGCCGCGGTGGGGCTGGCCGCCACGTCTGCCGTCGTGACCGGCATCGTTTTCATCATCGTCTCCGACGCCATCCTCACGGTGGTCTACGATGCCATCGGATTTTAAGAGCGGGGATTCTAACCGCGGGGCTTCCAACGGCGGCGCGGCCGGGCCGCGCATCCGCGTCGTGGATCTGACGATGGCCTACGGCGACTTCGTCATCCAGCGCAACCTGACCTTCGACGTCGCGCGCGGCCAAGTCTTCATCATCATGGGCGGCAGCGGCTGCGGCAAGAGCACGCTTCTGCGGCACCTCATCGGGCTGATACGGCCGGCGAAAGGCGACGTGTTCTTCGACGACGAGACCTTCTGGGGCGCGGACGACGAGCAGCGCCAGCTGATGACGCGCCGCTTCGGCGTCCTCTACCAGAGCGGGGCGCTCTGGAGCTCGATGACGCTCGCGGAGAACATCGGGCTGCCGCTCGGCGAGTTCACCGACCTAAGTCCCGACCAGATCCGCGAGGTCGCCTCGCTCAAGCTCTCGCTGGTGGGGCTCGGCGGCTTCGAGGACTTCTACCCGTCCGAGATCAGCGGCGGCATGCAGAAGCGCGCCGGCCTCGCGCGGGCCATGGCGCTCGACCCCGACATCCTCTTCCTCGACGAGCCCTCGGCCGGGCTCGACCCGGTCAGCTCGCGTCTGCTCGACGATTTGATCCTGGAGCTGCGGGAGAGCCTCAACTGCACCGTGGTCGCCGTGACGCACGAGCTGGCGAGCATCTTCACCATCGCCGACAACTCCGTCTACCTCGACGCCGAGACCCGGACCATGCTCGCCCAGGGCAACCCCCGGACCCTGCTGGCGGAGTCGAAGGATCCCAGGATCCACGCGTTCCTGACGCGCGGCGGGCAGGAGGCCGGCGCCGCACCGGCCGGCGCATCCTCGGGGCGGTCGACTGGAGGCAAGTCATGAGCAAGCGCGCGAACCCGACCGCCATCGGCGCCTTCGTGGTATCCGCCGTGGCGCTCGCGGTGGTGGGCATCATCACTCTCGGCGGGATGCAGATCTTCAAGAAGGAGCTGCCCTTCGTCATGTTCTTCGACGGCGACCTCGGCGGGCTCGACGTCGGCGCTCCGGTCGAGATCCGGGGTGTCAAGATCGGAGCGGTCACGAAGATCCGCCTCTTCGCGAACACCAACAGGATCGGGGTCTACGTCAACATCGACCCCTCGCTCCTGCCCAGGGGCGGCAAGGTCAGACAGAACGCCGAGGCCGTCGAGGACCTGATCAAGCAGGGTCTCAGGGCTCAGCTCAAGACGCAGAGCATGTTGACGGGGCAGCTCCTGGTTTACCTGGATTTCTTTCCTGGCATTTCGGTCGCGCTGGTCGGGCTAGACCCAGACGTGCCGGAGATTCCGACGGTCCCGACGACGCTCGCGCGACTGCAGGCGCAGGTCGAGGCGATCTTCAACAAGCTCGACAAGGTCAAGTTCGACGAACTGATCAACGACGTGAGCCTGACGCTCAAGGGCGCGAAGGATCTCATGGCCTCTCCCGAGCTGAAGGCCGCCGTCGTCTCGGCGAACACCGCGCTCCAGCAGGCCGACAAGACGCTGAAACGGCTCGACGCGCAGCTCGAGCTTCTCGGCTCGAAGACCGACGCCACGCTCGTCGAGACGCGCGAGCTCCTGGCCGAGACGAGGAAGTTCCTGGCGAACGTCGACGCGCAGATCGGTCCGCTCGCGGCCTCGATCAAGGACGCCAGCACGTCCGCCCAGGGGACGCTCCGCACCGTGGACCGCGCGGTGGATGGCGACTCCCGCCTGGGCTACGAGGCGCTCCGCACCCTCCGGGACGTCGCGGACGCCGCCCGGTCGCTGAAGGCGCTGGCCGACTACCTCGAGCGGCACCCGGATGCCCTTCTTCGCGGCAAGGGAGGCTCAGACAGCGAATGATCACCCCGGCCCGCCGTCCCCTCTACGCGCTCCTCTTCGTCACGGCCTTGGTCGGCGCCGGTTGCCTCGGCGGCGGCAGCGCCGCGACCCGCTTCTACGTGCTCGCACCGGGCGAGATCCCGGCCGTGCCGGTGGCCGGCGCGACGTCCGTCGGCGTCGGCCCCGTGGGCGTGCCCGGCTATCTCGACAGGCCGCAGATCGTGACGCGGCCGGCGGCGGACAAGATCGACCTGGGTGAGTTCGACCAGTGGGGTGAGCCGCTGCGTGACGGGATTTCCCGCGTGCTCGCCGAGGATCTGGCGCGCCAGATGCCCTCGGCGCGGATCTCGATCTTCCCGTGGCGGAGCCTGGAGAGCGTTCGCTACCAGGTAATCGTGGACGTGACGCGCTTGGACGGCCCGGCGGGCGGCGACCTCGCCCTCGAGGCGCGCTGGCGTATCCTGGACGCCGCGGGCAAGGAAGTCGCGGTCAAGACCACGCGCCTCGCCGAGCCCACGGGCGGCGCCGGGTACAGCGCGACGGTGTCGGCCATGAGCCGGGTGCTGGCGGCCCTCAGCCGCGAGATCGCCCAGGCGCTGGCGGCGCTGCCCAAGTAGCGGCGGCGGCGCGCGCTCCTCGACATGATGGAGTAGGGTAGGGCCGTGGCGGACGGTGGCCAGGCGTTTCCCGTTGCAGACATCCCGAGGCTCCGCGCTCGCCTCATCCTGCCGCTATCGCTCGTGGCGGCGGTGGTGGTCGGAGGGACGCTGGGATACTTCTGGCTCTGGCGCGACCTGGGCGGCACGTGGCTCGACGCGCTCTTCATGACGGTGACGACCATCACCACGGTCGGGTACGGCGAGGTCAAGCCGCTCGACTCGGCCGCCCGCATCTTCACGATGTTCATCGCGATCGTCGGGGTCGGCAGCCTCTTCTACACCTTCGGCGTGGTGATGGAGTACCTCGTCGCGGTGCGGCTGGCCGATCCGATGGGGAGACGCAAGATGGAGAAGCACATCGAGGCGCTGAGCGGACACATCATCCTGGCCGGCCTCGGCCGCGTGGGACGGCAGGCCGCGCAGGAGCTGGCCGAGGCGCGCGTGCCCTTCCTGGTGGTCGACCCCTCCGATGCGACCCTGCATCAGGCCGAGGAACGCGGCTGGCTGTGCCAGCAGGGCGACGCCACCGACGACGCGGTGCTCGAGCGGGCCGGGGTCCGGCGCGCGCGCGGGCTCATCGCCACCACGGCCAACGACGCCACGAACATGTACATCGTGCTCTCGGCGCGTGTCCTCAACCCGAAGCTCTACATCGTCTCGCGCGCCGTGGACGAGTCGAGCGTGTCCAAGCTCACCCGCGCCGGCGCCGACCGCGCGATCAGCCCGTACGCCATCGGTGGTCACCGGCTGGCGCACCTGATCCTGAGCCCCACGGTCGTGGACTTCTTCGAGACGGCCCTGCGCCGGGGCAACGAGGCGCTCAACATCGAGGCGCTGGCCGTGGGCGTCGAAAGTCCGGCGGCGGGCCGCACGCTCGAAGCGCTCGCCGTCCGGCAGGCCACGGGGGCGACGGTGCTGGCCATCATGCGCGACGGCAACCCCGTGGTGAACCCGCCGGGCGACATGGCGCTGGCCGCCGGCGACCGGCTGCTGGCGCTCGGCACGCGGGAGCAGCTCGCAAGCGTCGAGCGCGTGCTCGCCGGGCGGAGCTGATTCCATGCGAAGCATAATAGTCGCGCTGGCGGTCGCCTTTCTGCTCGCGGGAGCCGCGTGGGCGGCGTCGCTCGCGCCGACTCCGGAGCAGACGGTCGGCCCCTTCTACCCGAGCGTGCTCCCCGAGGACCGCGACGCGGACCTCCTCGTGATCAAGGGCCGGGCTGCCCGGGCGCAGGGCACCGTGCTTCACCTCACGGGGCGCGTGACCGACACGAGCGGCGACCCCGTCGCCGACGCGCGGGTCGAAATCTGGCAGAGCGACGTCTATGGCCGCTACCTGCCCCCGAAGGATGGCACCCCGGGGCAGCGGGACCCGAACTTCCAGGGCTACGGGCAGGCCCGCACCGATGCCGCGGGCGCGTACAAGTTTCGGACGATCCGACCGGTGCCGTACGAGTCCCGGCCTCCTCACATCCATTTCCAGGTCACGCACTCGCGCTTCCGTGCCCTCGTGACCCAGATGTACGTGGTGGGCGAGCCGGGACGCGAGAACCCCGCCTACTTCGGAGGCCAGCGGGTCCGCGACGCGCTCTCGGTGACGCTCTACCCCGCCGACGGCGCGGAGCCGGGCGCCCTCAGCGCGCGCTTCGACATCGTGCTCGTCCCGGCGCGGTGAGCATGACCGCCCCACGACGGCAGGGCTGCCGGCCATGTACGAGGTCCGCGAGTTCGTGAACGAAGGCGGGCTCATGTCCTATGGGCCGAGCCTCGTGGGCATGATCCGGCGCGTGCCTGTCTTCATAGACAAGATAATCAAAGGCGCCAAGCCCGCGGAGATTCCCGTCGAGCAGCCCACTCAGTTCGAGCTGGCCATCAACGAGAAGACCGCCAAGGCGATAGGGCTGACGATCCCCCAGAGTATCCTGGCGCGGGCGGATACAGTGGTCCGGTAGCTGACGACGCGGCCCCGGGGCGCCTAGTCTACGATCGCAACGGCGCGGACCGGCGAGCCGTCGGCGCCTTCGAGCTTCAGGGGCAGGGCGAGGAAGCGGCAGCGCGGCGCGCCAATCTGGTCGAGGTTGTTGAAGTACTCGATCACGGTGATGCCGGCAGGGAAGAAGACGTCGTGCGTGGTGCAGTCGTGCCGCGTCACCGCTGTTCCAGGCTCGAAGATCATGGTGCGGATCGAGTAGTCGGGTGGGTAGTCGTAGCCGACGGCTTTCGCCCGCCTCGCCACCAGCCACTCGCAGGCGCTCCGCCCCGTGAAGGGCGCCTCGCGCCAGAAGCGCTCGCTCTCCACCGGGCACTTCCTCGGCCAGTCCGTGCGCAGCAGCACGATGTCGCCGGGCTCGACGTGGGCGGCCCGCCGCTCGAGGTCTCTGGCCGTCACCTCGCCGTTCTCGGCCAGATGCGTGAGATCCACCACCGCCGCCGGCCCCATCCACTGGTCTACTGGCATTTGCGCGATGTCGCGGTCGCCGGGCAGGAAATGCACGGGCGCGTCCACGTGAGTGTAGGCGTGGCAGCTCGCCGTGAACACCGTGGACTGGAAGAGCGCGCCCCCTTCGTGGGTCGAGCGGCGCTCGCTCGAGACGGTCCAGCGGAAGTGGGGCTTGAGCGGGAAGGAAAGGTCAACGATGCGCACGGGCCGCATGGTGCCGCGCGGGGACTGCCCTTGTCAATCGCGCCCTAGTAACCCTGACTTATGAATTGACGAGAACAGGAGGGTAACCTTCAATTGTGAGTTCCTACGGCGGCGTGGCGGCGGCGGTTGCGTTCCTCACCGCCGTGGCGCGACAATGGCGGCTCCATGCCACGACCGCGCGGCGTCACGGTGAGGCGGCTCGTCCTGTTGGCGGTGCTGCTGGCCGGCATCGCCTGCGCATTCACCTGGCGCCGCTACCTCACGGTGCCCCAGATCCAGGTTTTCGTGGCGAGCTTGGGCCCCTGGGGGCCGCTGGCCTTCATGCTCGTCTACATGGTCGGCCCCGCCTTCCTCGTGCCGGGCCTGCCCCTCGACCTGGCGGCCGGCATCCTCTTCGGGCCCGTCTGGGGCACGGTCTATTCCCTCGTCGGCGCCACCGCCGGCGCCACCGTCGCCTTCCTCGCCGCGCGCACCGTCGGGCGGGACTGGACGGAGGAGAAGCTCTCGGGGCCTCTGAAGAAGCTCAAGGAGGGCGTGGACAAGAGCGGCTGGGAGTTCGTCGCCTTCGTGCGCCTCGTGCCTGTCATCCCCTTCAACCTGCTCAACTACGCCCTCGGCCTCACGCGCATCCGACTCGTGCCCTACGTGCTGGCCTCGTTCGTCTTCATGGCGCCGGCCGCCGCCGTCTACGTCTACGCGGGCTGGGCGGGGGGCGAGGCGATCGCGGGCGAGGGGACGATCTCGCAGACGCTCGTGCGGGTGCTCCTCGCGCTGACCGCGCTCGGCATGCTCGCAGTCCTGCCGCAGCTCGCCGTGCGCTTCGCCAAGAGCAGGCGAACGCTCTCTCGCTGACGCCGCGGCCTCAGACGGCCAGGAGACGGTGCTTGAGCGCCTGGTCGGCCTCGAGGTCGGCCGCGCGGGCGCTGTGCACGATGCGACCGTCGTCGATGACGTAGGCCCGGTGGGCGATGCTGAGCGCCATGGTCGAGTTCTGCTCGACCAGCAGGATGGCGATGCCCTCGTCGCGAATCTCCTCGATCACCGCCATGATGTCTTCCACGATCCTGGGCGCCAGGCCCTGCGACGGCTCGTCGAGCAGCACCAGGCGTGGATGCATCAGCAGCGCCCGGGCGATCGCGACCAGCTGGGCTTCACCGCCCGACAGGTGCTCGCCGCTCCGCTGCTTGAGCCGGTCGAGGATGGGGAACCGCTGGTAGACCCGCCCGAGCGTCCAGCCTTCACCTGCCGCCGTTCGCGGCAGCGATCGGTTCAGCGCCATGGCCAGGTTGCGCTCCACGGTGAGGGTCGGGAAGATCCGCCGGTTGTCCGGCACCCAGGCGATGCCGCGTTGGGCGATCTCGTGGGTGGGCAGACGCGTGATGTCGGCGCCGTCGAAGACGATGCGCCCCGCGCGCACGGGCGCCAGACCCAGGATGCTCTTGATGGTCGTGGTCTTGCCGCGGCCGTTGCGGCCGAGGAGGCACACCGTCTCGCCGGCGGCGATCTCGAGGGAGAGCCCGTCGAGGACGCGCGCGCCGCCGTAGAAGGTGCTGATGCGCTCGAGGGCCAAGAGCGGCCCGGCCGCGCTCACGTCCGAGTCCTCGTGTACCGGAGCGTGCCCAGATAGGCCTCGCGCACCTCGGGGTGGTCGCGTACCGCCTCAGGCGGCCCTTCCGCGATGACCTGGCCGCGGTGGAGCACGGCGACGTGGTGCGAGAGCCGCAGCACGAAGTCCATGTCGTGCTCGATGACGACGATGGTCAGGTCCTCGGCGAGCCGCTGCACCAGCTCGCGGAGGGTCTCCATGGGGCGGCTGCCGAGGCCGCTCGTCGGCTCGTCCATCAGCAGCACCTCCGGCTCGCCGGCCAGGGCCACCCCGATCTCGAGCAGGCGCCGCTGCCCGTAGGACATGAAACGCGCCGCCACCTGCTCGCGTCCGTGCAGGCCCACGAGGCGGACGATGGCGGCGGCCCTGTCCTCGGCCTCGCTGACCGCGCCCGCCGGCGTCCAGCAGTCGAGGCCGCGCCGTCGCATGGCCGGCACCGCGACGCGGACATTCTCGAGCACGGTGAAGTGGTCGAAGAGATTGAGGATCTGGAAGGAGCGGCAGATGCCGAGCCGCGCCCGCCGGTCAGGGCTGAGCCTCGTGATATCCCCACCGTTGAAGATGATCTGGCCCGCGTCCGGGGCGAGGAAGCCGGTCAGCAGGTTGAAGCACGTGGTCTTCCCCGCGCCGTTGGGTCCGATGAGGGCCGACAGCCGCCGCGGCGCGAACGCCAGATCCACGCCGTCCAGCACGACGTGGCCGCCGAAGGCCTTGCGAAGTCCGCGCACGGCCAGGAGGGGCGCGCTCACCGCGCCTCTCCCGTGCGGGCCGCCTCGGCCTCGTCCGTGTCGTGGAACGCCGGCGGCTGGCGGAGGCGCTTGACCACGCCCAGGATGCCCTCAGGCATGAACAGGATGATCGCCATGAAGAGGCCGCCGTACAGCAGCATCCAGTGGTCGGTGAGGGTTGAGAAGACGTCGCGCAGCACGAGGAATACGGCCACGCCCAAGACGGGTCCGTAGAAGCTTGCGAAGCCGCCGCCGATGAGACACATGAGCACGACATTGCCCGACTGCTGCAGGCTCATGGGCTCGGGGAAGGCGCCGAAGCGTGCGAGCGCGTAGAGGCCGCCGGCCAGACCCGCAAAGGCGCACGAGAGGGTGAAGGCGGCCCACTTGTAGCGCGGGGTGTCGTAGCCGACGGCCCGGGCGCGCGTCTCGCTCTGCTTGATGGCGCCGATGACCTGGCCGAAGGGGGAATGCACGATGCGCCATAGGAGGATCGTCGAGGCCACGAAGAACGCGTACACGAAGTAGTAGAGGGGGAGGTTGCCGCGGAGGTCGATGCCGCCGACCGAGAGCCGCTGGAGCCCGGTGAGGCCGTCCTCGCCTCCGGTCCAGGTGTCGAGGACGAAGACGAGGAACCAGAACATCACGCCGAAGGCGATCGTGAGCAGCGAGAAGTAGATGCCGCGCTTGCGCGCCACCAGCAGGGCGACCACACCGCCGCAGGCGGCGGTGGCGAGGATGCCGATCAGGAGCGGGAGCCAGAGGCCGCCCGTCACCCACTTCTGGCTCGCGGCGAAGAAGTATCCGGCCATGCCGAAGAAAGCGCCGTGGCCGAAAGCGGGCAGCCCGGTGTAGCCCAGCAGGAGGTTGTAGCCGAGGGCGAAGATCGCCCAGATCATCACCTCGGTGCCGAGGTAGGTGTAGCCGCCGATCCACGGCAGGATGGCCGGCAGCACGAGGAAGACGCCGAACATGGCGAGCATCGGCGGCGGCGTCCAGTCGTCGAGGGCGGCGCGCACGGCCTCAGAGCTCGAGCATGCTCTTCTGGCCGCGGAGGCCCCTCGGGCGCCAGAGGAGAACCGTTGTCATGAGGAGATACATCACGAGGATCGAGCCCCGCGGCACGACCAGGTTGCTCAGCCCGCTCGTGAGCCCGAGCAAGAGGCCCGCGATCACGGCGCCCGAGAACGAGCCGATGCCGCCGATTACCACCACGATGAAGGCCGGCATGACGGCTTCGGCGCCCACGGTCGGCTTGAGGCTCCACATCGGCGCGGCGATCACGCCCGCCACGCCCGCCATGGCGGCGCCGAGCGCGAAGACCAGGCTCCGGAGCCGCGTCAGGTTGATGCCGAGCGCCCGCACCATCTCGTGGTCGTGCGCGCCGGCCTTGATCATGGCGCCGTACGGCGAGCGCTCGAGGAAGGCCCACACGAGCACCAGCAGCAAGATCGCCAGCACCGCCACGAGCACCCGGTACTTCGAGTAGAAGAGGAAGCCCCAGTGGAAGGGGCCGGCGACGAACGCGGGGGCGCTCACGGTGTAGCCCCGCGGGCCCCACACGATGCGAATGATCTCCTCGAGCGCCAGCGCGGCGCCGAAGGTGAAGAGCAGGCCGAAGAGCGGGTCGCGCCCGTACGTGCGCCGGACGCCCAACTCGAGGAGGAGGCCGACGCCGCCCACGATGACCGGCGCCAGCAGGAGCGCGCCCCACCAGCCCACGTACGGGCCCAGCGCCAGCGCCGAGTAGCCGCCGAGCGCGAAGAGGACGCCGTGGCTGAAGTTGATGACTTCCATGGTGCCGAGGATAAGCATGAAGCCCAGCGCGATGAGGGCGTAGAGCAGGCCCAGCACCACGCCGTTCAGGAGCTGCGTGACGAGCTCGGCCAGATCGGGCATGGATGGTGGTCGTGCCCCCTCACCCCGGCCCTGCGGCCTAGGGTGAGGGGGCTTGGCCCTACCCGCCGTACACCGGCGTCTCGGCGAGGGACTGCATCTTGCACTTGCTGATGCTCTGCGGCGGCGCCGCCACCTCGGGCGCGACCTCGCTGATCATCTCGATCATGTCCCACTTCTCTTTCATCTCGCCTTCCTTCTTGGTCTTGGCGAGGTAGAGCATCTGCCCGACCAGATGATCCCACGGCCGGATGGTCGAGGGGTACTTGCGGAAATTGTCCTTGATCACGTGGCCCTCGAGGGTCTTGATGACGTCGTGGTTCTTCGTCGTGCCGGCGCGCTCGATCGCCCGCAGCAGCTCGCGCGTGGCGATGTAGCCGTTCGAGGAGACATTGTCCGGCACGGGGATCGGGGCGCTCGCCCAGCGCTTCTTGAAGCGCTCGGTGAACTCCTTGACGCCGGGCTCGTTGAGCGTGTAGTGCCAGGTCGTGCAGAAGTAGCCGAAGGCCTTCTTGGGCCCGAGCGTGACCATGTCGGGAAAGTCCTGCTGCGGGAAGACCCAGGCCGCGTCCTTGTCGGAGCCGAACTCGTAGGCCTGCTCCCGGAGCGCCGTCTGCTCGATGCCCGCGACGTTGGCGATCACCACCTGGGGCTTGGCGCTGCGGATGCGCAGGAGCTGCGCGCTGAAGTCGCGCGTTCCCTGCGGCACCATCAGCTCGCCCAGCTCCTCGGCGCCGACCTTCTTCATGTTCTCGCGCGTGGCCCCCGTGGCGTTCTTGCCCCACACGTAGTCGTGCGTGAGGATAAACCACTTCGTGCCGAGGTTCTTGGCGACCAGCGGCCCCAGCGCGTTGGCGAACATCCAGTTGTTCGCGTCCCACACGAAGTTCACGCGCTGGCACTTCTCGTTGGTGACCGTGTCGGCGCTCGAGTTGCTGTTGAAGTAGATGAGGCCGTAGCGCTGGGCCAGCTCGGACAGCGGGGCCGCGACGCCGCTCGACAGCGCGCCGATCATGAAGTCGATCTTGTCGCGCTCGATGAGCCGCTGGGCCTTGCGGACGGCCACCGAGGCGTCCGTCTCGGTGTCCTCCCACTTGTGCTCGATGGGCCGGCCGAGGACGCCGCCCTTGGCATTGAACTCCTCGATGGCGAGGATCATCCCGCGGCGGTCGGCCTGGCCGCTGTCGGCGAAGGTGCCGGTCGCGTCGCAGGTGAGCCCGATCACGATGGGCTTCTTCGCCTGCGCGCGGGCCCAGCGCCACGGGCCGATGAAGCCCACGCCGGCGCCGATGCCCACCACCGTCTTGAGAAGCGCGCGCCGTGTCAGCCGGTAACCGTTCTCGTCCATGAGACCCCTCCTTTGTGGGTGTCGGGGCCGCCGGAGCCGGCGGCCCGCCTGCTCACGTTGTCTGCTGCAGCCGCTGCATCGACCGCATCCGGTGGTGCTCCATCGCCTTGGCCGCGCGGGCGGGGTCGCCCGCGTCGAGAGCCTTGAGGATCTGCCCGTGCTCGGCCAGGGACTCCTTGGCGAAGCCGCCGCGCCGGGCATGCATGATGACACAGTAGTACTCGCCGCGGTCCCAGACGTTCTGGAGAATCTGGATCACCTGCGGCAGGCCGGACACCTCCCACAGCAGCCGGTGGAACTCGCTGTCGGCGTGGACGGCGCGCGCGGCATCCTGCTGCGCCCGCGCCGCCGCGATCTCCTTCTGGAGCGCGTGGAGGCGCGCCCGCAGGTCCGCCGTGATCTTGCCCGCCGACTCGCGGACGCAGAGCCCTTCCAGCGCGGCCATCAGCAGGAAGCGCTCGCGGAACTCGGCGGGGGAGAGGCCGGTCACGACCACGTCCTTGTGGGGCGTGATGCGCACGAAACCGTCGGCCTCGAGCCGGCGGAGCGCCTGCATGACGGGGATGCGGCTGACGCCGGCCGCCGCCGCCACGGCCGCGGCCACGATGCGCTGCCCCGGGGCGAAGCGCCCCCCGACGATGGCGCGGCGGATGTCGTGGTAGGCCGAGCCCTCGAGGGTCTGGTGCTGCGCCAGGGCGGGGAAGAGGTCGCGCCCGACCGCGCGGGAGGCGCCCTTCTTTAATGATGCCGGCCGCCGTGTCGCCGCCCGGGCCCGCATGGACTGATTGTATACAATATACGATTGGGGGCTTGTCAAGCCCCTCCGCCGGACCGCCGGTCGTCAGGGCGTTCGACTTCACGCCGGGCCCCGAGCGCATCGCGACGGAGAGCCTGCGCAATCTCACGCAGGTCTGGGGCGCCGCAGGCGGCCGAACCTAGACACGATGCGGCACGCATGGTATAAATCGATCTCCCACTGTGGGCTCGTGGTGCAGCCTGGTTAGCACACTGGACTGTCAATCCAGAGGTCGCGGGTTCAAATCCCGTCGAGCCCGCCATTCAAAACGCGGCCTAAAGCTCAAGAATCAAGGGCTTTGGGCCGTTTCTCTTTTCAGGCTCTGTCTCGAGTGATCCGCCCTCATCCGGCTGTTTCCGGCTCGGTTGGGCACAAGGCGGGCACAAGAGAATGACCGCGCCGCAGACGACTGCGCGTGGTCCGGAAACGACCCTCCAAACCACTCTCGAAACCGTTTCTCCGCACAACTCCACGTCGGATCGATCGTTCTCGGACGTTTCCACCCCCCGACTTCGACCTACTCCTTCGTTTCACCGTCGTCTACCTCGTTTCATCCGTGCGAAGCGCTCGCACCGACCGCCGCTCGCACTTCAAGACCGAGACCTCGACCTCCTCCGGACTGCCTACGAGTACCGTCTCATCACCACTCCTCAGTTCCTACAGCTCTACCGAGACGACAGCAAAGACGGGATCTACCGTAGGCTCCAGAAGCTCTTCCATCACGGGTATCTCGATCGGATCGGGACGAATCCGAACGCACCGATGCTGTACGCGCTCGCGAGACGCGGCGCCGACGTTCTGGAGGTTCCGGTCCGCAAGGAGGTCGGCGACGGGTACGTGCCCCACCAGCTCATGATCGGCAACGCCCGGATCGCGCTCACGCTGGCGGCGAACGAGGAGAAGCTCGCCTTCACGTGGAAGACCTTCGACGGGCGGGATTCACCGGTCCGCCCTGATGGCTTCTTCAGCCTTCAGTTTCCCGATTTGCCGGAAGGACGGAACCGCGCCTTCTTCATGCTCGAGGCCGACCGGTCGACCATGACGAGGGAACGATTCGTCCAGAAGCTCGTCGCGTACCAAGGTTGGTGCGACGCGGGCGGCCATACCGCCAAGCTCGGGATCAAGAACTTCCGCGTGCTCACGGTTACCAGATCCGAGGAGCGGCTGAGAAGCCTCGTGTCGGCCGCCGCGGGGTCCGGGGGGATCCGCCGCGATCTCGCCCGCTTCTGGTTCACCTCAGAAACCCGCTTTACTCCACCCAGCGGATCGGCTATTTTAGGGGCGATCTGGGAGACAGCGGACCGCCCAGGACACTCCCAGAGTCTCCTTCCCTGATCGGCCGTAGGAGGCGACGAAGGCGATGGTCAGCCCTGATCGTCTCGCCGAAGCATCCCCCGCCATCATCTTGCCGTGCAGCTTCGCGAACTCGGAGCGGCGTCGGAGGGGCCGGCCATGGTGACCCTCAAGAGCGGTCGGATCGTCGACGAGTGGTCCACCTTGATCGAGCAGAGCCAGGGCGAGGCCGAAGCACTCCTGCAGGCCATCGACGGGCGCCTCCGGAAACACAAAGCCCCCGGTCTGACCTGGCGCCGCGAGAACATCGCGCCGGGCTGGCTCAAAGGATTCTTCGGCAAGCGGCGCGACTTCCTGCTCCTGAGCCACAAGCGATTCAAGGACTACCTGATGGCGATCAGCGCACGCGACTACGGGAGCAACCTTCAGGTCTCGTGGTACCTCACGGGCACCAAACGGAGTGATCTCGTGCGGATGCTGGCGCGGATACCCTGGGCGGGCGCGCCGGCCGGCATGTATCTCCTAGCCAAGGCGCTCGACGTCTTCGACCAACAGGATCTCTCAGGCTGGGTCACCGTAGGGCACTCGTCGGTGCTCCGGTCTGTCGAGGAAGTCATGCAGCAGCGGAACCTGGACCTGACGAGGCTCGAGCGCCGGAGCCGGAGCGGGCTCGCGTCGGCATGAGCGCGTGGAAGCCCTAGGGGCACTTCTCTCGCTCGCGCTCATCTGCGCGCTCTTCATCGGCGTGCCGGTACTAATCTATCGCGTGCGCCAACATCAGCGAGCCGCCGACGAGGCCCAACGCCAAGCGAGCCGTGCCGCCCACGAGCAGGAGCAAACGGAGCGGGCCAGGGAAGAGATCCTTGAAGATCTCGACCGCTACTTCCCGTTCCTCCGCGAGCCATTCCGCGCGGGCGTGCAAGAAGGGAAGAAACCGGAAGAGGCGTTCTGGGACGCGGTGTCCGG
>DASYVT010000140.1 GCA_035936835.1 Candidatus Methylomirabilota bacterium
CTCCCACCGCTTGTAGGCAAACGGTTTCAGGTTCTATTTCACTCCCCTCACCGGGGTTCTTTTCGCCTTTCCCTCACGGTACTGGTTCACTATCGGTCGCCAGGGAATATTTAGCCTTGGAGGGTGGTCCCTCCGGATTCCTACGGGGTTTCACGTGTCCCGTAGTACTTGGGAACGCTGGCCAGAGAGATCAGGACGATTTCGCCTACAGGGCTCTCACCTTCTGTGGCGGCTCTTTCCAGAGCCTTCAGCTATCGTCTGATTTTGTAACTCTCCGGGCTACACCCTACCAGCGCCCCGCAACCCCGGACTGGCTTGCGCCGATCCGGTTTAGGCTGTTCCCCTTTCGCTCGCCGCTACTCAGGGAATCGAGTTTTCTTTATTTTCCTCGAGGTACTGAGATGTTTCAGTTCCCTCGGTTCGCGTCTCGCCACCTATGGATTCAGTGACGGACGACTGGGCATTACCCCAGCCGGGTTCCCCCATTCGGGCATCCTCGGATCAAAGCCTGCTTGCGGCTCCCCGAGGCTTATCGCAGCTAGCCACGCCCTTCGTCGCTTCCTGGCGCCAAGGCATCCACCGTTCGCCCTTAGTAGCTTGACCACGAATTTCATTGCCTACGTACGGAGAACATCGCTTGGCTACACTCGAGAATCAACGTATTCAATTGTCAAAGAGCTTCGCGGCCGGAGCCGCGCCTCTCTCAATCGCGTTCACGCCTGGTGGAGATGACCGGATTCGAACCGGCGACCCCCTGCTTGCAAAGCAGGTGCTCTCCCAACTGAGCTACATCCCCAGCACGCCATTCTGGTGGGCCTTCCTGGGGTCGAACCAGGGACCTCGCGCTTATCAAGCGCGCGCTCTAGCCAGCTGAGCTAAAGGCCCAGAAGAAGAAAATGTTACTGGCTCACGCGAGAAAGTTAGAGCTGAAGAACGAAGCTGTGGAGGGCCCGGAGATCCGTGAAGGACCCCCGGACCCTCGAAGCTCCTTAGAAAGGAGGTGATCCAGCCGCAGGTTCCCCTACGGCTACCTTGTTACGACTTCACCCCAATCACCGACCATACCTTCGGCGCCTGCTCCCTTGCGGTTGGCTCAGCGACTTCTGGTACAACCGGCTTTCGTGGTGTGACGGGCGGTGTGTACAAGGCCCGGGAACGTATTCAGCGCAGCCTGCTGATCTGCGCTTACTAGCGATTCCGACTTCATGCAGGCGAGTTGCAGCCTGCAATCCGAACTGAGACCGACTTTGTGGGATTGCCTCCCCCTTGCGGGTTGGGAACCCTCTGTATCGGCCATTGTAGCATGTGTGTAGCCCTGGACATAAGGGGCATACGGACTTGACGTCATCCCCCCCTTCCTCCAGCTCTTCGCCGGCAGTTCCCCAAGAGTGCCCGGCATTACCCGATGGCAACATAGGGTGAGGGTTGCGCTCGTTGCGGGACTTAACCCAACACCTCACGGCACGAGCTGACGACAGCCATGCACCACCTGTGCAGGTTCCTGACTTAACAGGTCGTCGCCGTTTCCGGTTTCTACTTCCTGCATGTCAAGCCCAGGTAAGGTTCTTCGCTCTGCATCGAATTGAACCACATGCTCCACCGCTTGTGCGGGCCCCCGTCAATTCCTTTGAGTTTCAACCTTGCGGCCGTACTCCCCAGGCGGACGACTTAATGCGTTAGCTGCGGCACGGAGGGGACTGAACCCCCCCACACCTAGTCGTCATCGTTTACAGCGTGGACTACCGGGGTATCTAATCCCGTTTGCTCCCCACGCTTTCGCGCCTCAGCGTCAGGAATTGCCCAGAGACCCGCCTTCGCCACCGGTGTTCCTCCCGATCTCTACACATTTCACCGCTACACCGGGAATTCCAGTCTCCTCTGCAACCCTCAAGAACAGCAGTATCGATCGACGTTCTTCGGTTGAGCCGAAGGATTTCACGACCGACTTGCCATCCCGCCTACGCGCCCTTTACGCCCAGTAATTCCGAGCAACGCTTGCCCCCTCTGTCTTACCGCGGCTGCTGGCACAGAGTTGGCCGGGGCTTCCTCTGCAGGTACCGTCAAATGCCGGCGGTATTAACGCCGACACCCTTCTTTCCCACTGACAGTGGTTTACGACCCGAAGGCCTTCGTCCCACACGCGGCGTCACTCCGTCAGGCTTTCGCCCATTGCGGAAAATTCCCCACTGCTGCCTCCCGTAGGAGTCGGGGCCGTGTCTCAGTCCCCGTGTGACTGGTCGTCCTCTCAGACCAGCTACCCGTCATAGCCTTGGTGGGCCGTTACCCCGCCAACTAGCTGATAGGCCGCGAGCCCCTCCAAGAGCGGCAGCTTGCGCCACCTTTCCTCCCCAGACCTGTCGATCCGAGGAACGTATCCGGTATTAGCCCCCCTTTCGAGGGGGTATCCCGAACTCAAGGGCAGGTTACCCACGTGTTACTCACCCGTGCGCCACTAGGACCACGACATGATTGCTCACACCATGATCCTCGTTCGACTTGCATGTGTTAAGTACGCCGCCAGCGTTCGCTCTGAGCCAGGATCAAACTCGCCATGAAAAATCGACAAACTTGAAGACCTGGTCCCTAAAAGCCCAACCAAGATGTTGCATCGGTCGAGCGCAAGGTACTCAGTAGTTACGGATGGTGCTCACACTTCGTCGGTGAGCCAGTAACATATGCGATTTTCAAAGAACGGCGGGGTAATGACCCCTTTGGATGAGGTGGAACAGGTCAGCTTGAGTGCTTCCGACCCGCTACCGTCTCTCAACACCCACCCCAGAGGCGTTGCCACCTATGAGGATGGGCAAGGGGTGATACTACTCGGGACGTAAAAGCCTGTCAAGTAAATCCTTCTCAGACTCGCTAGTCTTCGAGAACCACTCTCTTGAAGCGCCTCTTGCCTACCCGGATAAGGTATCCTCGCCCCGGCGATAAGGTCTGGTTGGCATCCGAGACACGGCTTCCATCCACCTCGACAGCCCCTTGTTGGATCATCCGGTGGGCCTCAGAAGAGGAGACCACCAAGCCGGCCTCCTTAATCACCTTCCAGACAGGCCAAGCGTCTCGCCCGGCGGGAAGAACGGAGCCCGGAAGAGCCCCTTTCACCGGAAGCCTTATCTCTTCAATATTGTTAGGGTTTTTCTTATCCTGGAAGACCCGTTTGAAGTTCGCCTCTGCTCCGGATGCCTCCTGTTGGCCGTGGTAGGCAGCCGTTACCGTCCAAGCCAGCCGCTTCTTGGCCTCCATCGGATGAAGCTTCTTCAGGGCCTGGATCTCCTCCTCTGAAACCCGGGTCACCAACTCGAAGTACCTGAACATCAGGTCGTCCGAGACTGACATGAGCTTTCCGTACATGTCGGCCGGCGGGTCGGCAATGCCGACTGCGTTGCCGAGGCTCTTCGACATCTTCTGTACGCCGTCGAGGCCTTCGAGGATCGGCACGGTCAGCGCCACCTGGGGCTCCTGGCCGTGCGCGCGCTGGAGATCGCGGCCCACCAGCAGGTTGAAAGTCTGGTCCGTGCCTCCAAGCTCGACGTCGGATCCCAGCGCGACAGAGTCGTACCCTTGCGCGAGCGGATACAGCAGCTCGTGAAGACTGATGGGACGCCCAGAGGCGTAGCGGTTGGCGAAGTCCTCGCGCTGGAGCATCTGCGCCACCGTGAGGTGCGCGGCCTCCCGAATGATGTTCTCGAACGTCAACGGAGCCAGCCACGTGGAGTTGAACTCCACGCGCGTCCTGCTCATGTCCAGGACCTTGCCCAGCTGCGAGCGATACGTCTCGGCGTTGACGCGGATCTCGTCCCAGGTGAGCGGCTTGCGCGTCTCCGAGCGGCCCGTGGGATCGCCGATCATCCCGGTGAAGTCACCGATGATGATGATGATCTGGTGGCCGAGCTCCTGGAAATCGCGCAGCTTTTGGAGGACGACCGTGTGCCCAAGGTGGAGGTCGGGCGCCGTGGGGTCGAGGCCCAGCTTGACCTTCAGCGGGCTCCCGGTCCGCTCCGAGCGCTCGAGCTTTGCGCGCAGATCGGCCTCGACGACGATCTCGGCGGCGCCGCGGCGGATGCGGGCCATCTGGGCGTCGATCGAAGGACGGGTCGCGCTCACGTGGGTATAATAGCAATCCATGGCCCGCGAGCCACGAGGGAAACCGCGTTCCAAGCCCCTGAAGCGCCGCCGGCGCTGGCTGCGCCTGCTCCTCGTGCCCATGGTAGTCGTGGTCGCCGTCGGCGTGCTCGCCGCCGGCGTCTCGGCGTTCTGGGTGCTGACGATCCTGCCGCGCTCCCTGCCCTCCGTCACCCAGCTGGAGAGCCTCGAGCCCAGCGTCGGCTCGAAGGTCTACGACGAGAACGATGAGCCAATCACCGAGTTCCACGTCGAGCGACGCATCTTCGTGACGCTCGGCCAGATGCCGCAGGCGCTCAAGCAGGCCGTCATTGCAACAGAGGACGCACGTTTCTATTCCCACTTCGGCGTAGACCCGATGGGCATCGCGCGGGCGGTCTACCAGAACTTCCGCCGCGGACGCATCGTGGAGGGCGGCAGCACCATCACCCAGCAGCTGGCCAAGGTCCTCTTCCTCACGCCGGACAGGAGCCTCGACCGCAAGCTGAAGGAGGCGGTGCTCGCCATCGAGCTCGAGCGCCGCTACTCCAAGGACCGCATTCTCGAGATGTACCTCAACCAAATCTACTTCGGCCACGGCGCCTTCGGCGTCGAGGCCGCCTCGCGCACCTTCTTCGGCAAGGGCGTGAGCGAGCTCGCGCCAGCGGAGTGCGCGCTCCTAGCGGGGCTGCCGAAGGCGCCGGCAACCTACTCGCCCTTCGAGCACCCGGAGGCCGCCATGCGGCGGCGCGCCATCGTGCTGACGCGCATGGTGGACACGGGGGCGATGAAGCCCAGCCAGGCCAAGCGCCTCGCCGAGGTGGCCCTCGACCTGGTGCCGCCGGAGCGCCGCCGCACGACGGGCCAGTATTACCTCGAGTACGTCCAGCAGTACCTCGAGGCGCAGTACGGCGCCGACCTCGTCTTCAAGGGCGGACTGCACGTCTACACCACGCTGTCGCCCGCCATGCAGCTCAAGGCGGAAGCCTCGCTGCGCGACGGGCTGCGTGCGCTCGAGACGCGCCGCGCCTCGTCGGCGGGCAAAAACGCGCCGGCTCCGGAGCGGCCAGAGGGAGCGTTGCTCGCCCTCGAGCCCCAGACCGGCTACATCCGCGCCATGGTGGGCGGCTACGACTTCTTCAAGAGCGAGTTCAACCGCGCGGTGCAGGCCCACCGCCAGCCGGGCTCCGCCTTCAAACCCTTCGTGTACATGGCAGCGCTCGAGTCCGGGCAGACGCCGGCCAGCGTGGTGGACGACTCGCCCATCCAGTACCCGCTCGCCGGCGGGAAGATCTGGAAGCCGGACAACTACGACAGGAAGTTCCGCGGCCCCATCACCTACCAGCGGGCGCTCGAAGAATCCATCAACGTCGCGGCCATCAAGGTCCAGGAGCGGACCGGCATCCGACGCACCGTGGACATCGCCCGCCGCCTCGGCGTGGACAGCCCGCTTCAGGAGAACCTGTCGATCGCGCTGGGCACGTCAGACCTGACGCTGCTCGAGCTGACCTCGGCCTACGGCGCGCTCGCCAACCAGGGCACGTGGGTCAAACCGACCGCCATCCGCTACGTGCTGGACTCGCAGCGCAAGCTCCTCGAGGAGAACGTGCCGCAGGGGCGGCAGGCGCTCCCTGCCGATCTCGCCTACGTCATGACCCACATGATGAAGGGCACCGTCGAGCGCGGCACGGGTCACGCGGCCAAGGCCCTCGGCAGGCCCGTGGCGGCCAAGACGGGCACGACGAACGACTACTCCAACGCTTGGTTCATCGGCTTCACACCGACATTGGCCACGGGCGTCTGGGTCGGCTACGACCGCCCGAAGAGCCTCGGCAAGGACGAGACGGGCTCGCGCGTGGCGGTGCCGATCTGGACGACCTTCATGAAGGAGGCGCTGGCAGGCAAGCCGGTGGAGGACTTCCCGGTGCCGGAGGGCGTGGTGATCGTGCCGGTGGATCTCTCGGCGTCGGGCTCCTGCGTCAAGCCCGTGATGATGGCCTTCCTGGCCGGCACCGAGCCCAGGAACACCTGCGGGCCCTTGCGGGGCGGGACCAAGGGCGACTCGCCGGCGACGCCAAGCACGCCGCCTACCGAGGCAGCCACCGGTGCGGCGCCAACCGGCTCAGCCCAGACGCCGAAGCCCCCAGCTCAGGGCCAGTAGGGCCCGCCCGCGCGTCGTTACCGGCTCGGGTGCGCCCGAAGCCAGGCTTGGAGATCGGGCCGCTTGGCGAGCTCGGCTCGCGTTCCTTCGACATAACACTTGTTCAAGGCCGGCACATCCTGCTGGCCTCCCTGAGGCAGCGACGTCCACACGCGCAGGTACGAATCGACCCTATCCACCAGAATGTTCTTGCCCCCCGCGCACCGTGTCGCGACGTCCCAAGCCATGTCGCGGAGCGCGGCTTCCTCTGGAGAGGCCGTCGCGCAGGAAGCCAGCAGGAGAGAGGACACCAGATGCGTCCGGGTCGAGAGCATACACATGTCCACCAGGGTGGGGTCGGCCTCTACTTCTCGATCTGCCGCTCGAAGCGGGCGGCGACCTGGGCCCAGGCGCCACCGCTCAGGAGATCGTGGAAGACCCCGGGCAGCGCGTCGATGGGGACGCGGGCCTGCGCCATCGAGTCGCGATCGCGTATCGTCACCTTGCCGTCGCCCGCCTCGCCCTTCTCGCTGTCGCCCGCGGTCTGCACGTCCACGGTGACGCAGTAGGGCGTGCCGACTTCGTCCTGGCGCCTGTAGAGCCTGCCGATGGCCGCCGTGTCGTCGTACACGACTCGCCACTGCTTGGCGAGATCGGCGCGGATCGCGTGAGCGGCACGCACGATCTCATCGCGCTTCTTGAGAAGCGGCAGGACGGCCACCTTCACCGGCGCCAGCTCGGGGTGGAAGCGCAGGACCACCCGCTTCTCGCCCCGCACCTCTTCCTCGACGTAGGCATCGGCCATGAAGGCGAGGAGCGCGCGGTCTACGCCGATCGCGGGCTCGATGACGTAGGGCACGACGTGCTCCTTGCGCTCGTCGTCGAAGTACGTCAGCGACTTGCCGCTGAACTTCGAGTGCTGCTTCAGGTCGAAGTCCGTCCGGTTGGCGATACCCATCAGCTCGCTCCAGCCGATGGGGAAGCGATAGTCGATGTCCACGGTGCGCTTGGAGTAGTGCGAGAGCTCGTCTTTATCATGCTCGCGCAGCTTCAGATTTTCCTCGCGCAGCCCGTAGCGCCGGAACCACGCCATGCAGTCCGCGATCCACCGGTCGTGCCAGTACTCGTCGGCGGGCCGCCCCTCGACGGCGTCCCGCGGGTTGACGAAGTACTCGATCTCCATCTGCTCGAACTCCCGCGTCCGGAAGATGAAGTTGCCGGGCGTGATCTCGTTGCGGAACGATCGCCCGGCCTGAGCGATGCCAAAAGGGAGTTTCATCCGCATGGACTGAAGCACGTTGTCGAAGTTGACGAACATGGCCTGGGCCGTCTCGGGTCGGAGGTAGGCGACGGACGCGTCCTCTTCGACCGGGCCCATGAAGGTCTTGAACATGAGGTTGAACTGGCGCGGCGCCGTCAGGTCGCCCTTGCCGCAGTCGGGACACAGCGTCCGCCGCGCGCCGCAGTGCGAGCACGGCTCCCCGGCAGGAATCGTGAACTTGTTCCCCTTGGTCGCGGGGCAGTAGTGCGTCCACGGCAGCGCGGCCACGTGGTCCGCGCGGAAGCGCAGCTTGCACTCCCGGCAGTCCACCATGGGGTCGGTGAAGTGGTCCAGGTGCCCGCTCGCCTTCCACACCATCGGGTGCATCAGGATCGACGCGTCGATGCCCACCATGTCCGCGCGGCTCTGGACGAAGTCCCGCCACAAGAGCCGCTTGATGTTCTGCTTGAGCTCGACACCCAGCGGGCCGTAGTCGTAGCAGGAGCCCGTGCCGCCGTAGATCTCGCTCGACTGGAAGATGAAACCGCGCCGCTTGCAGAGGGAAACGAGCGTGTCCATGGTCACCGACATGGGGTCAGGATAGCACGGCGATTGCGGGGATCAGGGATGCGCGGTGAGCGTGCGGCGGGTCTGGGCGAGAAAGCGGGCGGAGCGCGGCGGGTGGCCGATGAGGCGGGTCATGACGCCCTCGAGCGTCGCCGCCAGCTCCGCGTCGAGGTCGGCGGCGAGCGGCACCCGGAGCCCTTCCTCCCACGCCAGGGCGCGCAGCCGCTTGAGGAGCCCGACGGCGGGGCCCGAGAGCGGGAGCGCGTCCGCGCCGGCCCCGCAGCGGCCGCAGAGAAGTCCGCCTGCCGTCACGTCGAGGGCGGCCTCGGGAAACGGGTAAGCGCGCCCGCACTCGATGCAGCGGTCGATCCGCGGCCGGTGGCCGAGGAGGTCCACCGCGCGCAGTGCGAAGCAGCTGGCGACCCGCTGAGGCCGGGCGCCGGAGTCGAGCGCGCGGAGGCTTCGCAGGGTAAGCCCGAAGAGGGCCGGCTGCGAATCGCGATCCGGCGTGAGCCGCGTCAGGCACTCGATGACCCACGCCCCCTGCCCCAGCCGCTCCAGGTGCTCGCGCACCCGCACGAAGGGGTGGACGATGTCGAAGTGGTCCACGCGCACCAGCTCGCTGCGCCCCGTGTCGAAGAAGACCAGCTCGCCCAGCGTGAAGAGCTCGAGCGCGCTGCCGAAGCGGGAGCGCATCCGCCGCGCCGACTTGGCGACCCCGCGGACGCGCCCATGGTCGCGCGTGTAGAAGTCCACCAGCCGGTCGCTCTCGCCGAGCGCCCGGCGCCCGATGACGATGCCCTGCGTCCGGTAGAGCGCCATCGTCAGGACGTCAGCAAGAAGCCGAACTCCTTGAGGGCCCGATCGTCTGTTCTCCAGTTTCGTCTCACCGCCACCGCGAGCTCGAGGAACACCTTGATCCCGAAGAAGCGCTCGAGGTCTTCGCGCGCCGTGGTGCCGATCCGCTTGAGGGTCGCCCCGCCCTTGCCGATCAGGATGCCTTTCTGCGAGTCGCGCTCGACGAAGATGCTCGCCCGGATGTACAGGCACTCGGGGCGCTTGCGCTCGCTGATCTCCGCCACGCGAACCGCGCAGGCGTACGGCACTTCCTGGTTTGTCAGGCGGAAGATCTTCTCGCGTATCGTCTCGGCGACCCAAAAGGTCTCGGGCTGGTCGGTCAGCGACTCTCGCGGGAAGTGCGGCGGTCGCTGCGGCATGGCCGCCACGATGAGGGCCAGCAGGTGCTCGCAGTTCTCCCCGGTCTCGGCCGACACCGGCACGATCTCCTTGAAGGCAAACGCGGCGCAGCAGGCGGAGATGAGCGCCAGGAGCTTCGACTTGGGAGCGACGAGATCGATCTTGTTGAGGACGGCGTACACGGGAACGCGCGCGCCCTTGAGGCGCTCGAAGATGGCGCGGTCGAGCCGCTCGGGTTTCTCGGTCGCCTCGAGAACCAGGCAGACGAGGTCGACGTCCTGAAGCGCCCGCTCCGCGGTCCTGACCATGAGCTTGCCGAGCCGGCCCGTGCTCTCGTGCAGGCCCGGCGTATCCACGAAGACCACCTGGGCGTGAGGCAGGTGCTTGATGCCTGTGATGCGCGTCCGGGTGGTCTGCGGCCGGCGCGAGACGATGGCCATCTTCTCGCCCACGAGACGGTTGAGAAGCGTAGACTTGCCGACGTTCGGCCGGCCCACCAGCGCGACGAAGCCCGCCCTGTGCCCGGAATCGGTCATCGCGGCTCGAGGAGCCCGTTCCAGAGACGCGACGGCGCGCGCCGCCCGGTCTCCGCCAGGATCTCCCGCTCGCGCTCGTGCATGAGCCGCGCCTCCCGAGGCTCGTGGTCGTCCCAGCCCGCCAGATGCAGGAGCCCGTGGACCACCAGCAGGTCGAGCTCGAGCGCCACCGACACGCCGACGCGCCGGGCCTGCCGCCTCGCCGTGTCCGCGCAGACGATCACCTCGCCCATGAGGCGAGACGGCCCGGTCGCGTGGAAATCCGCCTCGAGGTCGAAGGCGAGCACATCGGTGGTCGTGCGCCTGCGGAGGTAGCGCGCGTTGAGCCGCCGGATCGCGGGGTCGTCCACCACGGTAACGTCGACATGGAGATCGGCGCGCCCGAGCGCGCGCAGCGCGGCCTCTGCCGTAGCGCGCAGTCTCGGCGTCGAGACGCGGACGCGGCGCTGGCGATTGCTGACGGCCACGGGCCTCAAGCGCCCACCCTAACCCTCTCCCTCCAGAGGAGGGCGAGCGGGAGAAGCCAGGGTGCTCGAGTCTCCCTCTCCCCCACCGGGGGAGAGGGCAGGGTGAGGGGGCGTGCGCCGGCCGGGCTTGACGCGGTCGTAGGCACGCACGATGGCGGAGACGAGGTCGTGGCGGACCACGTCGCGGTGGTCGAAATAGACGAAGTGGATACCGTCGATCCCCTCCAGCACGGTCTGGATCTCGATGAGCCCAGACGGACGGCTGGCCGGCAGGTCCACCTGCGTGATGTCCCCCGTGATGACCATCTTCGAGTTGAAGCCGAGGCGCGTCAGGAACATCTTCATCTGCTCCGATGTCGTGTTCTGCGCCTCGTCGAGGATGATGAACGCGTCGTTGAGCGTGCGGCCGCGCATGTACGCGAGCGGCGCGATCTCGATCGCCCCCTTCTCGCTGAGCGTGGCGACCTTCTCGGCCTCGATCATGTCGTACAGCGCATCGTAGAGCGGCCGGAGGTAGGGATGGAACTTCTCGATCAGGTCGCCCGGCAGGAAACCCAGCCGCTCGCCCGCCTCGACCGCCGGGCGCGTCAGGATGATGCGCGAGACCTCACGCTTGACGAGGGCGGAGACCGCCATGGCGACGGCGAGGTAGGACTTGCCGGTGCCCGCCGGCCCGATGGAGATGACGAGGTCGTGGCTCCTGATCGCGTCGAGGTAGCGCTTCTGGTTGGCCGTCTTCGGGCTGATCAGCTTGCGCCGCGACGGCACCACGATGGCGTCGGCCAGGAAACCCTTGAGGTCAGTGTCCGGCTCGGCGCCGGCGATGCGGAGGGCCGAGCGGATGTCGGACGCGCCCAGCGACGGCCGCGCGCGCAGCATGTCGATCAGCTCGCGCAGCACCTTCTCCGCCTGCTGGAGCCTTCCCTCGTCGCCCCGGAGCGTGATGTCGTGGCCGCGGGAGGTGACCTGGACGTTGTACTGCGTCTCGAGCAGCTTTAGGTGTTCGTCATTGCGCCCGAGCAAGGCGAGCAGGTTGAGGTCCGGCGGAATCAGGACGCGGCGGGTGGCGCTGGCGACTTCGGTCACGCGGGGCCGGCTCCTTCGACGATGCGGATTCCGAGGTCGCGGAGCTGGCGCGCGTCCACCGGAGCGGGAGCGTCGGTGAGCGGGCAGGTGCCCTTCTGCGTCTTCGGAAATGCGATGACCTCGCGGATGGACTCCTGCCCAACCAGGCTCGCCGCCAGCCGGTCGAGTCCGAAGGCGATACCTCCCATCGGCGGCGCGCCGAACTCGAGGGCCTCCAGCAGGAAGCCGAAGCGCGCCCGCGCCTCCTCCTTGGAGATGCCGATCAGGCCGAAGAGGCGCTCCTGGACCGACTGCTGGTGTATGCGGATAGAGCCGCCGGCGGCCTCCTGGCCGTTGAGCACGAGGTCATACGCCTTCGCCCGCGCCTTGCCCGGGTCGGACTCGAGCAGCGGCAGGTCCTCATCGCGCGGCGCCGTGAACGGATGGTGGACGGCGTCCCAGCGCTTCTCGTCCGCGTTCCATTCCACGAGAGGAAAGTCGATGACCCATGCAAAGACGTCGCGGTCTTCCGGGATGAGCGTGAACCGCCTGGCCAGGTCCACGCGCAGGCGGCCGAGGACCGTCGCGGCAACCGCCGGGGCGTCGCCCACCAGCAGCACGAGGTCGCCGGCGGCCGCGCCGCATAGGCTCAGCAGCCGCTCCTGGACGGCGGAGAGGAACTTGGCGACCGGCGAGTTGAGACCCTCCGCCGTCACCTTGATCCAGACCAGCCCCTTGGCCCCGGCCTGCTTGGCCTCGGCCGTGAGGTCGTCAAGCTCCTTGCGGGACATAGAGCCGGCTCCGGGGATGCGGAGCGCCTTGACGGCGCCACCGCCCGCCACGACCTGGGCGAAGGCCTGGAACTCGCCGCCCACAAAGAGCGCGGTCACGTCCTGGAGCTCGAGGCCGAAGCGCAGGTCGGGTTTGTCGGAGCCGAATCGCGCCATGGCCTCGTCGTAGGCCAGCCGCGGGAACGGCAGCGCGAGCTCCACCCCCTTCACCCGGCGCCAGATCGCGGCGACCAAGCCCTCGACGATGGGCAGAAAGTCGTCGCGGTCGAGGAAGGAGGTCTCGATGTCGACCTGGGTGAACTCCGGCTGGCGGTCCTTGCGGAGATCCTCGTCGCGAAAGCAGCGGACGATCTGGAAATAGCGCTCGAAGCCCGCCACCATCAGGAGCTGCTTGAAGAGCTGGGGTGACTGCGGCAGCGCGTAGAAGGAGCCCGCCTGGAGCCGGCTCGGCACGAGGAAGTCGCGCGCGCCCTCCGGAGTCGAGCGAGTCAGGAAGGGCGTTTCCACCTCGAGGAAGCCGTGCTCGTGAAGGTAGTCGCGCACGGCCCGGCAGAGCAGGTCGCGCACCTGGAACGCCTTGAGGACGGGAGCGCGGCGCATGTCGAGGTAGCGGTACTTGAGACGGAGCGTCTCGTCCACCTCCGCGTCGGCGCCCAAATCGATCTGAAACGGCAGCGGCCGGCTCTCATTCAGAATCTTGGCCTCCGAGACAAGCACTTCTATTTCGCCTGTCGGGAGCCGCGGATTAACTGTGTCGGCTGGTCGAGGATTAACCTGTCCCTTGACGGCCACAACGAACTCCGGACGCATACGTTGGGCCTTGAGGAATGCCTCGTGGCCTGCCGTCGGGTAGAAAACGCACTGAGTTATACCTTCACGATCCCTCAGGTCGATGAAGATCATGCCACCATGATCACGCCGTCGAGCCACCCAACCCATGAGGATGACGGGTTCCCCTTGCCGAGCGGGTTCTCGGCGCAGTTCGCCGCAACTGTTCGTCCGCTTCCAACTGCCCATTGGCTCGACGTGCACGTCGCTCACGAACCCGCGCCTCCGCCGCCGAGCGAGATCAGCTCCTGGGCCAACCGCGCGATCGGCACGCGCCGCTGCTCTCCCGTCTTCATCTCGCGCAGCACCGCCTCCCCGGCCGCCAGCTCGTTCTCCCCCGCGATCACCGCGTAGGCGACGCCGAGCTTGTTGGCCCGCTCGAGCTCGCGCGGCAGCTTGCGGGCGCCATAGCCCAGCTCGGCGGCCACTCCGCCCTGGCGGACCGCGCGCGCGACGGGCATCAGGCGCTGGAGCGCCTGGTCTCCCAGCGGCACCAGGAGCACGAACGGGCGCGAGGCCGCCTCCGCGTCCCCAAGGAGAAGAACCACCCGCTCGAGGCCGATGGCGAAGCCGATGCCGGGGTCGGCGGGGCCGCCCAGGCGCTCGATCAGGCCGTCGTAGCGCCCGCCGCCCGCAACCGCGTCCTGGGCGCCGAGGTCCGCGGTCTTCACCTCAAAGGTGGTGCGCACGTAGTAGTCGAGGCCGCGCACGAGGCGCGGCGTCACCGTGTAGGCCTGCCCCATGACGTCGAGGTAGCCGCGCACGCTCTCGAAGTGCTTCGCGGCCTCGGGCGAGAGCGAGTCGAGGATAGACGGCGCCTTCTCGATAACGGGCTGGCAGTCGGGCACCTTGCAGTCCAGCACGCGGAGCGGGTTGCGCCCGAGCCGGGCCTGGCATTCCCCGCAGAGCGCCGCGGCGTGGGGCCGGAGGTAGTCCACGAGCCGGGCGATATATGCCGCGCGGTCGCCGGCGTCGCCGATGGAATTGACGTGCAGCGCCAAGCGCTCGCGGAGCCCGAGGGCGAAGAAGAAGTCCATCAGCATGCAGATGACTTCCGCGTCCACCGCGGGATTGACCTCGCCGAGCGCCTCGACGTTGGCCTGATGGAACTGCCGGTAGCGCCCCGCCTGCGGGCGCTCATAGCGGAACATGGGGCCGGCCGTGTAGAGGCGGACGGGCTTGGCCTCGACCTGGAAGCCGTGCTCAATGTAGGCGCGCAGGAGCCCGGCGGTCGCCTCGGGCCGGAGCGTTAGCGAGTCGCCGCCGCGATCCTCGAACGTATACATCTCCTTCTTGACAATGTCGGTCTCGTCGCCGATGCCGCGGGCGAAGAGCTCGGTGCGCTCGAACAGCGGCAGCCTGATCTCGCGGTAGCCGTAGGCCTCGAAGGTCTTTCGCCCCGCGGCCTCTACGCGCTGCCACTTGACCGTCTCCGACGGCAGGATGTCGCGGACGCCCCGCACCGCCTTGATGGCCATGATCTCAGGCGCCCCGCGCGGCCCTGTACTCGGCCGCGAGGCCGATGTAGCTCTTGGCCGAGCGGTAGATCAGCTCGAGGTCCTTCTCGCTCACGGAGCGCTTGACCCGCGCGGGGGCGCCCATGAGCAGGCTGCCCTTGGGCACGAGCGTGCCGGGCGAGACGACGGCGCCGGCGGCGACCACGCACTCCTCCTCGAGCACCGCGCCGTCCAGCACGACGGCGCCGATGCCGATGAGGCAGTTCGACTTGATGTGGCAGCCGTGGAGCCGCGCGGCGTGGCCGACCGTGACGTAGTCCTCGAGTATGGTCGGCGTGCCGTTGCGGTTTACGTGGACGACGGTGCCGTCCTGGAGGTTGGTCCCGCGGCCGACGCGGATGAAGTTCACGTCTCCCCGGATTATGGTTGAGAACCAGACGCTCGACTCTTCGCCGAGCTCCACGTCGCCGATGACGTCGGCGGAGTCCGCGATCCAGGCGGACAGGTGCACCTTGGGCACGACGCCCCGGTACGCGTGGATCATCTATCTCCCCTCACCCTTGTATCTTGCCGGGAGGCGGGAAATGATACGAGGGAAGAGCAGGCCGGGCGTGACAGACCGACTCACCCCAGGTCATCCGAGGCCGCAGGGTAGCATGGGTCGTCACACCCGTTTCCTCCACAGCCCGAACAGTCGCCTGGGCCAGAGCACTGAGCCCGCATCGTGCAAGGACGGGCAACGAGGAGATCCTATGAGGACCGCGGCCGCGCAGTTCGTCGGCATCGATGTGTCGAAGGCGCAGTTGGATGTGGCGGTCCGCCCCCGCGGCGAGACCTGGACGGTGGTGCATGACGAGGCCGGGCTGAGCGGCCTCGTCGCGCGGCTGCGCACCCTGGCCCCCGCGCTGATC
>DASYVT010000141.1 GCA_035936835.1 Candidatus Methylomirabilota bacterium
GGCATGCTCGAGGCCAACGGCGTGGTCTTCTCCCGCGAGTCGGCCGAGTACAAGAAACTCTCCGCGCCGCCGAGACGAGGCGGGGAGTAGGGACCCGCCCGGCCGGTGCTCGACGTCTCCGGGCTCACGAAGCGCTATCCCGCCGGAGACGAGGCCCTTCGCGGGGTCTCGCTCGCCGTCGGCGCCCACGAGGTGGTCTTCGTCATCGGGCCCTCAGGCGCCGGCAAGAGCACCCTCATCCGCTGCGTCAACCGGCTGGTCGAGCCCGACTCGGGCTCGGTCACGCTGGACGGCCTGGAGCTGACGACGCTCAACCCGGCCGGGCTCAGGCTCGCGCGGCGGCAGATGGGCATGATCTTCCAGGAGTTCAACCTCGTCGAGCGGCTCACCGTGATGGAGAACGTGCTCACCGGGCGGCTGGGCTACGTCCCGCTCTGGCAGGCCTGGCGGCGCCGCTTCCCCGCCGCGGACGTGGCGCTGGCGTTCGACACGCTCCGGCGCGTCGGGCTCGAGGGCATGGAGAACAAGCGGGCCGACGCGCTGTCGGGAGGCCAGCGCCAGCGGGTCGGCATCGCGCGGGCCCTGGTCCAGCGGCCCAAGATCCTGCTCGTGGACGAGCCGACCTCCAGCCTCGATCCCAAGACGGCCGAGGCCGTGATGGCGCTCATCACCCAGCTCGCCACCGAGGACCGCATCCCGGCCCTGGTGAACATCCACGACGTGCCGCTCGCCCGGCGGTTCGCCCAGCGGATCGTCGGCCTCAACGCAGGGCGCGTGGTCTTCGAGGGCCGACCCGGCGATCTCGACGGCGCCGCGCTCGACCGCATTTACGGCGGCGCCCCCGGCGAGCTGGCTCGGGCGCTCTCGTGAGCCGGCTCCAGGCGTGGCGGCCGCCCTCGGCCTTCCCCAGCCGGTGGATGGGCCCGGCCTGCTGGCTCGCGCTCGGCGCCTTTCTCGTCTGGAACGCGGCCAGCCTCGAGCTGGACCCGGCGCGGATCCAGCGCGGCCTGGCCCGCGCGGGGACGCTCTTCGCCAAGGCCTTCCCGCCCGACTTTCACCGCTGGCGGCTCCTGCTGGACGGCATCGTGGAGAGCCTCCAGATGGCCACGCTCTCCACCGCGCTCGGCACGGCGCTCGGCATCCCGGTCGCTGTGCTCGCCGCGCGCAACGTCGTGCCGCTGCCGGTGTACGCGGCGGGCCGCGGCATCGTCTCCCTCGGGCGCACCTTCCACGAGATCATCGTGGCCATCATCATGGTCAAGGCCGTGGGCTTCGGCCCGCTCGCCGGCACGCTCACGCTCACGGTCAACTCGCTGGGCTTCTTCAGCAAGCTGCTGGCGGAGCAGATCGAGCAGATCGACCGCGGCCAGGTGGAGGCCGTGCGCGCGACCGGCGCGGGACGCGGGGCCGTGCTGCTGTTCGGGGTGCTGCCCCAGGTCCTGCCGCGCGTCATTGGGCTGACCGTATACCAGTGGGACATCCACCTCCGCCAGTCCACGATCATCGGGATTGTCGGGGCGGGCGGCATCGGGACTACTCTTTACAACTCCTTCTCCCGCTACGACTACGACTTCAGCCTGGCCATCCTGCTGGTCATCATCGCGATCGTCGCGGCGGGCGAGTGGGCGAGCGCCTGGGCCCGCGGGAAGATCCAGTGATGACGCGTCCGGCGGCGGCGCCGGTTCCACCGGTCTGGACCCGCCGGAGCCGCGGCCAGCAGGTCGCGCGTCTCGCGGCGCGCCTGGGCGTCGCGCTGGTGCTCGTGTGGGCGGCCCGAGGCATGGGCGTCCGCTGGGAGTGGGTCGCCGACTCCCCGGCCCAGCTCGCCGATCTCTTCGTCCGGATGGTCCCGCCCGACTGGGCCTTCGCCGGCGCGCTCATCAACCCGCTCCTGCAAACGGTGCACATCGCGACCCTCGGCACGGCCGTGGCCGTGCTCCTGGCCCTGCCCGTCGCCGTCCTCGCGGCGCTCAACACCACATTCAATCGGGGCACCTATCTGCTCGCCCGCCTGCTCATCGTGGTCAGCCGCTCGGTGGACTCGCTCATCTGGGCGCTGATCTTCATCATCATCGTGGGACCGGGCTCTCTGGCCGGGGCGCTCGCCGTGGGCGTGCGCTCGCTGGGTTTCGTCGCCAAGCTCTTCGCGGAAGGCATCGAGGAGATCGACCGCGGCCAGGTCGAGGCGGTCACGGCCACCGGAGCCGGCCGCTTCCACGTGCTCGTCTACGGCATCGTGCCCCAGATCCGGCCGGTGTTCGCCGGCGTCTGCGTGTTCCGCTGGGACATCAATATCCGCGAGTCGACGGTGCTCGGCATCGTGGGGGCGGGCGGCATCGGCTTCGTGCTGAACGAAGCCATCCTGGGGCTCGAGTGGGCGCGGGTCAGCCTTATCTTATTGGTGATCCTGGGCGTCGTGGCGTTGTCCGAGGTGGCCTCGGCCTGGATCCGGCGCCGTCTCGCATGAGCCCTATCCGCCGCGACCCGCCGAGACGAGACTGACCACATTGCCGGCGCCGAGGACAGAAAGGTATCGCCGGCCGAGCGTTCGCAGCCATGGCGTGAAACTCAGGTTGCCTGCTGGCGTGTCGTAGCGTCCTGGAGTGGCCGTAGTCCTCTCCCTCCTTGATCACCGTCACCTTGGCGGCGAACTCGGGGATCCGGGTCCCCTCCGCGGGCAACGCCGCGTCTCAGCCGCGGCCGGCGCTGCGCCTACGTCCTCTAGCTCGGCGCTTCGCGCCGGCCCTCGGCTGCAGACGCTGGTTTGACAACGAACGCCGTACGGTCGCCCTACCACGTCGCGTGGTGCCCAGCACGGGGACCTGAACGCCGTTGACCCGCTTGCTCTTGCAGCGGAGGATGCGGATCGACCCTCCCACCAAGGCCTTCACCGCGAGGGCGGCCTTGCGTCGTTTGAACAATGTAGCGCGCCGCGGGTCGTTCATCACGTAGACATCGTCAGACACGTTGTAGTACAGCGCGAACCGCGGCCCCATCTGTGAGACCAGCAGGTATCGAGTGGCGTCAGCGAGATCGGCCATCCGCCGCCGTAGCTCCTGGATTTGTGCAGGTGTCAGCTCCTCGTCGACTGCATCAGACTCAAGGTACGTCGTCCTATCGGACGCTGCGCCCCGTTCACCAGGAGGGCGCACTCGAGCTCGCCCCCGAACGCCTCGGGAGAAGTCGTACTCTTTCCTCATACCCGCGCCGTGGCCCCGTTCGTCGAACGGCCGTGCTCAGCGGCCTGCGCAGCCGGTCCGCTGCAGCGGAGTGTTCGGCGATACGGCGCCGCGCGGTCAGGCGGCATAACAGATGATCTCGAGCTCGGTTCCCGTCTCCACCTTGGCCAAGATCTGGTCGACCCGGCCGAGCACTGTGTCCTCGATGAGATACTCAGGGCAGTTCCCGCATTGTAGGAGCGGCAGACCCTTGACGATGACAATTCCCGTGTCCCGGATTTTAAAGGGGAGATCGCTGCTCTTCGCCCTCAGCTCGGCGCCACAAACCGTACACTTCATCGCCTCGGTCTCCTGTTCTTGAGGTCGGCCTGCCACTCCTGGGAGTCGGGGCGGTAGGACGTAACCACCCGGACATTATCACCTTCGACGTCCGCCGCGAACAACACGTGGAATGCCTCGGACCCATGCCGCGCGAGAACCAGGTAGCTCGGCAGGTATTTATCGTCGGGGTACGCCTCGACCAACTCGTAGGTGTCGACGGCCGCTAAGATCACCTCGCGGGGAATAAACCGTCCCCAAGGCGCATATTCACGTGGTAGGTCCAGAGGATTTGACCTCGCCGAACCTGGTCCTGGACGAAGCGGATCGGGTCGTCGGGAAGTCTGTTCTCAGCAGCCACTCCATCGTCTCCCTCTCACTTCAGTCCGTATGCGGCGAACGCGCGGCATCAGCCGCAGCCACAGGCCGCCGGCTGAATGCCGAAGTTCGATCCTCGCCGATGATCACGACCTCCGTCGAATGCGAACCTGGCCGGGCGAGACGACGCTGAACGCGCCGACCAGTTCCGCCGCACGGTCCCGACATACCTCGCCGACAATGTCCGCTTTCGTCGCGTTCGCCAAGCCCGCAAGCCGAAGCAGGATCACCCCGGAGTTCACGAGGCTTTGCCGGAAGACCAGCTCGCCAAAGTCCTTGTCCGCAGTCAGCAGAACGGCCCTCCGCGCGTTCGCCTACTGGAGAACCTCCTCATCGGCAATGCTGGGGGACAACTCAGCGACGTAGACGACGTCATGGCCGCCCTGGCGGAGGCGCTCCACCACCGGGCGGTCGACACCTTCATCCGGGACCAGGTTCACGCGGACTTTGCACTGATGGGGTAGACGACCTCAGCTCGAAGCGCCTGACCTGCGAAGCGGAGGGCAGCCAGCACCCCCTCGCGCGTCAGGCGGGGGTGGGCCTCGAGCACCGCCTCGATGGATTCGCCGCTGCCCAGCTTCTCGAGAATGAGATCCACCGTGACGCGGGTCCCCGCAACAACCGGCTTGCCCATCATCACCCTGGGATCGGAGACGATCATCGGTCCACTCATCATCGACCTCCTGGCGGTAACTCTAGCAGACTCGTCCTACTGCCCGCGGGGAATCACGCCAATGGGGCGAACGTAGCGCTAACCGGCGGCCCGCTTGCGGGCCGTCCGGGTTGAGCGAGGAGTTAGACGCTCGGGTCTCTCGACGAGGCGGCGGGCAACGAACTTGTGCAGTACGCTCGCGATCAATGTCTGATATGGCACGCCTTCCTCGAGAGCGCGGGCTCGCAGATCTCTCAGATCGGGCGAAGATAGTCTGATATTGACGCGCCGATCCTTGATCGAGGTAGCCCGCGCCGCCTCGCGAAGTGCCTTCAGTTCCGATTTCGACGGCATCGTCGACCCCAGGACGCCACTCTCGTAGGCCCCGATGATTTCCTTCTCGAACGCATCAATCTTCTTCATCATGTTTCACCTTGGCTCAGGTACTCACGCGTGGCCTTCCGGCTCGGGATCACCGTTTTGAGAAAGTACCCGTCCGGCTCCTCGACGTACGGGACCAGATAGGCGTAGCCCTCGACAGCCACCACCAAAATCAGCTGGTCGGGGTACCGGCCCTCCTTAGGATGCCGCAGTACATCCAAGACATCGCCGTCCTCGATGGCAAGTACGATCCGCTCAAATGAGGTTCCCCGTTCTGCCTTCAGTGCTTCGTTCTTCTCGGGGTTCCAGCGGAACCTCCTCACGTGGCAAGTGTACTAGGTCGTGTGCCTTTTGTCATCACCAGCTTGTGCGCCGTCATCGCGGCTAACGAGAAGTCGCCTGAACAGCGTTACCTGACTGCGTAGTTCTGTATATCACGGCCGATGAGCCCGACGCGGCAAGGGGACGCGTGAATTCCCGCCAGCTTGCGTAGGCCCCCCGCTCCGCGTCCCGTGATAGACCGCGAGGCGCTGCGGGATATCCCGCTCGGATATCTGATATCGCTGCTGAAGGGCGAGGCTCATCATAGGAACATCCGGTCGGCGGGGCTCTGGACCCCGGCCGGGCCCCTGTTGAGGACGTGGGTGTAGATCATCGTCGTGCTCACGTCCTGGTGGCCAAGAAGCTCCTGGACGGTGCGGATGTCGTGGCTCTCCTCCAGCAGGTGGGTGGCAAACGAGTGACGGAAGGTGTGGCACGTCGCCGGCTTGGCGATCCTGGCGGCACGGACCGCATCCGTCACCGCCCGCTGGAGCACGGATTCGTGGAGGTGGTGGCGGCGCCGCTGGCCGGTCACGGGCTCTACGTAGAGACGCGTGGCGGGGAAGACCCAGTGCCAGCCCCATTCGCGGCCGGCGTTCGGGTACTTGCGCAGGCGCGCGCCGGGCAGTTCGACCCAGCCGGCGCCGTGGCGGAGGTCGGCCTGGTGTTGCTCGCGAGCGCCTTCCAGGTGGGCGGTCAGGGCGGCCTTGACCGCGGCCGGCAGCATCGTCACCCGGTCCTTGTGGCCCTTG
>DASYVT010000142.1 GCA_035936835.1 Candidatus Methylomirabilota bacterium
CCGAGGCGGCGATCAGATCCCGCAGGGGCGCCGGATCGAAGAGCGCGCTGGTCTCGTTCAGGACGAGCAGGGTGAGCCAGCCGGGCAGAAAGCCCGCGAAAATTACCGGCCCGCGCAGCGTGTAGACCTGCTCGCGCGTCACCGTGCGCCACATCGTCTCGAGCCGATCGGCCCGGCCGCTGGCGATCATGGCTGCATTGAGCGCGCCGGCGGAAGAGCCGGCGACGAGCCGGATGGGCAGCCCGCGCTCGACCAGGGCGGCGGCAACGCCAGCCTCGTAAGCGCCCTTGGCGCCGCCGCCCGAGAGCACCAGCGCCATGGGCGCGTCAGGCGGCACGCTGGATGCTCTGCATGACGCGCGGGCAGGCGCGGGCGCCGTCATGATGGCGAGCGCGACGAGGGTGGCGACCGCCCGCGCGCCGTGGTGCCGATCGCTCACGCCTTCGGCTTCCAGCCCTTGAAGCGCTCGCGCAGGACCTTCTTGTCGAACTTGCCGACGGAGGTCTTGGGCACGGCGTCGATGAAGACGACCTCGTCGGGCAGCCACCACTTGGCGACACGCGGCGTGAGGTGGTCGAGGATTTCCTTCTCGGTCAGCTTGTCCTTGAACTCCGGCTTGGGGACGACGCAGGCGAGCGGCCGCTCCTGCCAGCGCTCGTGGGGCACCGCGATGACGGCGGCCTCGAGGACCTTCGGGTGGTCCATGATCGCGGTCTCCATGTCCACGCTCGAGATCCACTCGCCGCCCGACTTGATCAGGTCCTTGGTCCGGTCGGTGATCTGCACGTAGCCCTCGGAGTCGATGCTGGCCACGTCGCCGGTGCGGAACCAGCCGTCCTCCGTGAACTGCGCGGCGCCGGCCGGGTTGTTGTAGTAGCCGCTGGTGATCCACGGCCCGCGCACGTGGATCTCGCCCACGCTCGCACCGTCCCATGGCTGGACTTTGCCGGAATCGTCGACGATCCGCATGTCCACGCCCGCCACGATCGCGCCCTGCTTGGCGCGGATGTTGTAGCGCTCCTCCTCGGGCAGGCTGTCCGCGTAGGAGCGCGGGCGGCACACGGTCCCGAGCGGCGACATCTCGGTCATGCCCCAGGCGTGGAGCATGTAGGCGCCGTACTTCTTGTCGAAGAGCTCGATGAGGCTCTTGGGCGCCGCCGAGCCGCCGATGGGGATGCAGCGGATGGACGAGATGTCCCACTGCGGCTCCTTCTCGAGGATGGCCTGGATGGCGATCCACACCGTGGGCACGGCTCCGACCAGCGTCACGCGCTCGTTGTGGACGATCTCGATGATGTCGCGCGGCTGGGGGTTGGGGCCGCCGAAGATCTGCGTGGAGCCGTTCATCACGCCGGCGAAGGGCACGCACCAGGCGTTGGCGTGGAACATGGGCACGATGTGGAGGATCACGTCGCGCTCGCAGATGCCGAGCACGTCCACCGTGGACGAGGCGAAGCAGTGGAGATAGACCCCGCGGTGGGTGTAGACCACGCCCTTGGGGTGCCCCGTGGTGCCCGAGGTGTAGCACATGCCCGCGGCGTCGGTCTCGTCCAGCTTCGGCCAGGCCTCAATCGGGTTCGCGTCGGCCACCAGCGCCTCGAAGTCGAGCGCGCCCGCGGGGATCTCGGCGGTCGGCGAGTCCTTCATGACGATCACGTGCTTGACGCTCTTGAGGTCCTTGCGGATGGGCTCGAGGAGGTGCCAGAGGCTCGCGTCCACGATCAGGACTTGGTCCTCGGCGTGGTTGATGATGTAGGTCAGGTCCTGGGCCGAGAGACGGATGTTGACGGTGTGCAGGACCATGCCCATCAAGGGCGCGGCGAAGTAGATCTCCATGTGCCGGTGCGAGTTCCACGCGAACGTCCCGACCCGGTCGCCCTTCTTGAGGCCGAGGCCCGCGAGCGCCGCCGAGAGCCGGCAGACGCGGTCCGCGTAGTCGCCGTAGGTGTAGCGCTGGAGCCCCAGCCCTGGCACCCGCGTGGCCATGGTCTTCCGGTGGAAGATCTTGCGCGCCCGCTCGAAGAACTGCGTGAGCGTCAGCGGGTAGTCCATGATCAGACCCTTCATTTGGCCATCTCCCCCAAGTCCTCCGACGTGGCACAGCGGAACCCGATGAAGTGGTGGCCGCGGGCCACGCCCCTGTACTCGTAATGGCGGCGGAACGTCACGCGCAGCGTCTCGAGCGGATCGTCGTGGCTCGCTCCGCGCACGACGCGGCGGGCGAAGCGCCCGGCGGCCTCGCGCCCGTCACCCGCCACGTACGGGTAGGGGCGGTACTCGCTCGCCGTCCACTCTCTCACGTTGCCCAGCATGTCCTGGACGCGATCCGGGCTCTCGCCTCCGGGTGTCGTCGCGCTGACGGGCGCCGTCGCGTTGTACGCGCGGCCGTAGATCGCGCGAGCGGGCGTCGGCGCCGCGTCGCCCCACGGGTAGCGGCGCTTGTCCGGGCCGCGCGCCGCCTTCTCCCACTCGGCTTCCGTCGGCAGGCGCAGACTCTTCCAGAGGCAGTAGTCCCGCGCGCCGAACCAGCTCACTTCCACGGCCGGGTGATTCTCGAAGCCGGGATCGGCCGCGTAGGGACCCGCGGGTCCGCGTCCCGGCCCCCCGCGTCGCTGCCCGTGGATTCGCACGTCCGCATCGTCCCAGTCGAAGTAGTCCTCGCCTTCGGGGCTCTTGGCGCCCCGGGCGTTGAGGAACCGGACGAACTCGGCGCTGGTCACTTTGTGACGGTCGATCCAGAAGTCCCGGACGTACACGCGGTGGAGCGGCGCCTCGTTCGGCTCATCGGTGTCGCTGCCCATCCAGAAGGCACCGGCCTGGATGAGCATGATGCCGTCGGCGGCGGCGGGGCCCGGCAGGAGAGCCAGCACCACGCCGAGCGCCAATCCCCGTGTCAACGCCGGCGGGCGTCGAACTCCTCGGCGACCTTCGCGTCGTTCTCGAGGAGCGCCTCCGCGTCGATCGTGGCGAAGTCCAGCACGCCCATGTCGGCGTAGGCCTTCTGGACGCGCTGGCCCCAGAGGCCGATGTCCTTGACGGTCGGCACGATGCGGGTGAAGAGGCGCGTCCGGAACTGCCTCATCTGGTCCGACTGGAGCGTTGCCTGGATGCACTCTTCCACCGGAAGCCCGAGGGTCTCCCACACCTCGCGCTGGTTGAAGCGGTCGCGCATGTGGTAGCAGGCCTCGACCACGAACTCCTCGCGCTCGTCGCGCTCCCCGTCCGAGAGGTTCGGGTAGTAGTCGCGCAAGGCCAGGCGGCCGAAGGCGACGTGGCGGGCCTCGTCCTGCATGACGTAGGCGTTGACGGCCGCCGCGAGAGGGTTCTTCGCCGTGTCGCGGATCCGCTGGAAGGCCGCGAGCGCCAGGCCCTCGATCAGGATCTGCATGCCGAGGTAGGTCATGTCCCAGCGGCGGTCGCTGATCGTCTGCTCGAGGAGGGTCTTGAGGCCGGGCGTGATCGGATAGGCCAGCTCGAACTTCTGGTGCAGGAGCCGTGCGTACGCTTCGACGTGGCGCGCCTCGTCCATGACCTGGGTCGCCGCGTAGAACTTGGCGTCGACGCCGGGCACCGTCTGGACGATCTTGGCCGTGGCGATGAGCGCGCCCTGCTCACCGTGCATGAACTGCGAGAGCGTCTGGGCCTGGAGGTTGTGGCGGACGCGGATCCGCTCCTTCGCCGTGAGCCGGTCCCAGACGGGCGAACCCCAGATCGGCACCGAGCGGTCATCCAGCATCATCGGATTCTCGGGGTCGAGGTCCTGGGACCAGTCGATGCGCGTGGCGGCGTCCCACTGCTGCTTCTTGCCCTTGTCGTAGAGGGCCAGGAGTTTCGCGTGCCCGTCCTCGTATTCCCAGTTGAGGATGGTCTCGGTCTGCCCCTCGAACTTCCACTGCGTCTGCTCGACCGGGATCTGGTAGCGATAGGTGCTCGACAT
>DASYVT010000143.1 GCA_035936835.1 Candidatus Methylomirabilota bacterium
CGCCGCCTGGGTACGTGCTCGACTGGCATTGCGCGCCCCGCCGGCAGTACTCGATCTCGCTGTCCGGGACCGCCGAGATCGAGGTGGGCGACGGCACGGTGGCGCGGATCGGGCCGGGCGACGTGGTCCTGGCCGAAGACCTAAGCGGCCAGGGGCACATCACCCGCGTGGTCGGCGCAGAGCCGCGCTTCTACGCCATCGTGCCCCTCGGATGACGATGCTAGCCCGCGGATGACGATGCTAGCCCGCGGATGACGATGCTAGAATGACGACCCCATGACGGAATACGAGCTGATCGTCATCGGCAGCGGCCCGGCGGGCCACCACGCCGCCATCCAGGCCGCCAAGCTCGGCCGCCGCGTCGCCATCGTGGAGCGCCTTGCGTGCGTGGGCGGCGTCTGCCTCAATACGGGCACGATCCCGTCCAAGACGCTGCGCGAGGCCGTGCTGTACCTCTCGGGTTTTCAGCAGCGCGGGCTCTACGGCCACTCCTACCGCGTCAAGCAGACGATCACCGTCCAGGACCTGATGTTCCGGTGCCACCACGTGATCCAGAAGGAGAACGACGTCTACCGCTCGCAGTTCGGGCGCAACGGCGTGGACGTTCTCGAGGGACAGGCCTCGTTCGTCGATCCGCACACCGTCAAGGTCGAGGGCGAAGGGCCCGCGACGCTGATCCGCGCCGAGCGATTCGTCATCGCCACGGGCACCGTGACCGCGGTTTCTCCGGAGGTCCCGATCGACGGCGCCGCCATCATCGACGCCGACGGCATCTTCAACCTGACGAAGATCCCCGCCACCATGATCGTGGTCGGCGCCGGCGTGATCGGCATGGAGTACGCCTGCATCTTCTCGACGCTCGGCGCCATGGTCACGGTGGTGGACGGGCGCACGCGCCTGCTCGAGTTCGCCGACGGCGAGATCATCGAGGCGCTGATGTACCACATGCGCGAGAACCGCGTCACGTTCCGCATCGGCGAGAGCGTGGAACGGGTCGAGCGCGATCCGGGCGGCGGAGTCACGGCGCATCTCAAGAGCCGGAAGACGCTCCACGCCGACGTGCTCCTCTACGCCGTCGGTCGGTACGGCAGCACGGCGGCGCTCAACCTGGCGGCGGCCGGGCTCGAGGCCGACCCGCGCGGGCGCCTCAAGGTGGACGGCAATTTCCGGACCGCGGTGCCGCACATCTTCGCCGCGGGCGACGTCGTGGGCTTCCCCAGCCTGGCCTCCGTCTCCATGGAGCAGGGGCGCGTGGCCTCGGCCAACGCCTTCGGCATCCCGACGGTAACGGTGCCGGCACTCTTCCCGTACGGGCTCTACACGATCCCCGAGATCTCCTTCGTCGGGCGCACCGAGGAAGAGCTGACCACTGCCGGCGTGCCCTACGAGGTCGGCATGGCGTACTATCGAGAGATTGCGCGGGGCCAGATCATCGGCGACACGACCGGGCGGCTCAAGCTGATCTTCCACAGCGAGACGGGGGCGCTCTTGGGCGTCCACGTGATCGGCGAGGGCGCCACGGAGCTGATCCATATCGGCCAGGCCGTGATGGCGCTGGGCGGCACCGTCCGCTACTTCGTGGACCACGTGTTCAACTACCCGACGCTGGCCGAGTGCTACAAGGTGGCGGCCCTGGCCGGGCTCAACAAGCTCGGCGCGGCGCGCGCGGCCGCGATCGGCGCCGCGGTGGCGCCGCTCGACCCCTCCTTTCTCCTCGGCAAACCTTTCTAGAGAGGCGGCTCATGGATACTCCGCGAGTCTATTACCGTCAGGGCTGAAGCTCCTGCGCCAAGACGAAAGAGTTGCTTTCGTCATGGGGAGTGACGTTCGAGGGGTTCGACGTCGAAGCCGAGCCCGAGCGGCGGCGTGACCTCGAGCCGTTCGGCGTCCCCCGCGTGCCGGCGACGATCGTCGGCGACCGCGTGGTCCACGGCTGGAACCCGAAGGCGCTCGCCGAGCTGGTGGGGGCGCGCTACGTGGAGCGCCTACAGCTGGCGCCGGCCGAGCTGGCGCGGCGGCTCGACACCGTGCTGTCGGCGACCCAGCGCGCGATCCGCCAGGTCCCGCGCGAGCACCTCGGCATGAAGGCGCCAGGGCGCGACCGGTCGGTGCGCCAGCTGGGCTTCCACGTCTTCCGCCTGAGCGCGGCCTACGTCGACACGCGCGAGGAGGGGCACCTGTCCGAGCACGTGTTCGACGAGCAGGCGCCGGCAGAGATGGCCGACGGCGATGCCGTCGCCCGCTACGGCGAGACGGTGCGCCGGCGGCTCGCCACGTACTGCGCGCGGCCGACCTGGTGCGACGGCGACGTCAGCACGTACTACGGCCCGCAGACGGCCCACGATTTCATGGAGCGCACGACGTGGCACGCCGCCCAGCACCTGCGCCAGATCTACTGGTTCCTGGAGCGCATGGGCGTGCGGGCTGACGCGCCGCTGGCCGACGCCGACCTCGACGGGCTGCCGATTCCAATCGACGTCTGGTCTTAGGACGGACAGATGGCCATCCATGAATACGATCTGACCGGCAAGGTGGCGTTCGTGACGGGCGCGGGCCGCGGCATCGGCAAGGGCATCGCCCAGGCCCTCGCCGAGGCCGGCGCGGACGTCATCATCAATAGCCTGACCGACAGGCACGTGACGGGCCTCGCGACCGACATCGCCAAGGCGACGGGCCGGCGCGTGGTGCCCCTCGTCGCGGACGTGACCAAGTCGGACGAGGTGGAGCGCGCGATGAGCCGCATCCTCAAGGAGTTCGGCGCGCTCGACGTGCTCGTCAACAATCTTGGCGACTCCATCCGGAAGCCGCTCGTGCCTCTGCCGGGCCCCCTATCGGATCAAGCAGCGAAAGCGCCCGGTCCGCTGACCCCCGGCCCGCTGACCGATGACGAATACCGCCTCATCCTCGATCTCAACCTGACGGAGGCCGTGCTCTGCAGTCGGGCCGTGGGCCCGCACATGCTGGCCCGGCGCTCCGGCAAGATCATCAACATCGGCTCCTTCGCCTCCGCCCGGGGCGGCGTCAACCTGACGATCTATGCCGCCGCGAAGACGGCGCTGGTGGGATTCACCCGGGCGCTGGCGCTCGAGTGGGCGCCCTTCGGCGTCCAGGTGAATTCGATCGCGCCCGGGCTCTTCCCCGACGCGGTGACCGCCGGCGAGGCTGGCTACGCCGAGGCGGTCCGCCGCGCCCAGCAGACGGTGCCGCTCCAGCGGGAGGGACGGCTCCGCGAGGTCGGCCTCCTCGCCGTCTACCTCGCTTCGGCGGCGGCCGACTACATGACCGGCCAGACACTCTACCTGGACGGGGGGCTGACGCTGTGAGCGCGGCGTGCGCGGTCATGTGCGGCTGCGTCGCTGTCGCGGCGCCACGCGGGCATGGCCGCCCGGCGGCGCCGGCCGCGCGCGGACGGCGAGCCGAAGGGCCGGCGCGTGAGCCCGCAGCGAACACGGGAGTCCGCGGCTACTCTCCCCCTCCACCGCCCGTGAGCCCGATCCGCGGCCTGATCGACTTTCACACGCACGCGGCGCCGGACGTCTTCGGCCGCTCCGTGGACGACGACGAGCTGGCCGCGCTGGCCGCCGCGCGGCAGATGGAAGCGGTGGTGTTCAAGAGCCACGTCACCCTCACCGCCGATCGCGCGTGGCTCGCGCGCAAGCACGTGCCCGGGGTGAAGATCTTCGGCGGCGTCACGCTGAACGGCGCCGTCGGCGGGCTCAACCCGCAGGCCGTGGAGTGGATGTGGCGGATGCAGGGTGGCTACGGCCGCGTCGTGTGGTTCCCGACCTTCGACGCCGACAACCACGTCCGCCGCGCGGGCCCGGCGCCCGCGGGCATCCGCGTGCCCACGGGTATCTGCGTGGTAGACCCGCGCGGTGCGGTGCTGCCGGCGGCGCGCGAGGTGATGAAGGTCTGCGCCGCCCAGCGGCTCGTGGTCCACACGGGGCACGCCTCGGCCGAGCAGGCGCTGGCGTTGATCGCCGCCGCGCGCGAGGAGGGGTGCGACCGCATCGTGGTCACCCACGCGCAGTTCGACGTCGTCGGGATGACGCCCGCGCACATGAAGAAGGCGGCGGCAATGGGCGCGAAGATGGAGCTGTGCGCGCTGGGCATCCTGGTGGGGCCGGAGAACGTGCTCGAGTTCATGCGCCACTCGCCGCGGGTGCCGCTCGCGGTGACCGCGGCGTGCATCAAGAGCGTGGGCGCGCAGCACTTCGTGCTCGGCACGGACCTCGGCCAGGCGGGCAACCCGACGCCCGCGGATGGTCTCCAGATGTTCGTGGCGGGGCTCCAGGCCGAGGGCATCAGCGGGGAGCAGATCCAGACGATGGGGCGCGAGGTGCCGGGCGCGCTCCTGATGGGCTAGCGGCGGCGGGAGTGAAGCCGGCCCCGTTCCGGTACGCGCGGCCCCAAAACCTCGCCGACGCGGTGGAGCTCCTCGCAGCCGCCGACCACGACGTCAAGATCCTGGCGGGCGGGCAGAGCCTGGTGCCGATGCTCAACCTGCGCCTCGTGCGCCCGGCGGTGCTGATCGATCTCAACGGCGTGCCGGGGCTCGATCACATCACCCCCAGCGCCGACGGCGGTCTCAGCATCGGCGCCCTCGTGCGCCATGCCGCGCTCGTGGATTCCGCCACCGTGATCGAGCGGGCCCCGCTCCTCGCCGACGCCGCGCGCCATATAGGCCACGCGGCCATCAGGCATCGCGGCACGCTCGGCGGCAGCCTCGCTCACGCCGACCCTGCTGCCGAGCTTCCCGCCGCGCTGGTCGCCCTCGGCGCGGAGCTCCGCCTCCACGGCTGCCGCGGCGCGCGGACAATCCAAGCCTCGGAGTTCTTTCTCGGCCTGATGACGACCGCCCTGTCGCCGGACGAGATCCTGCTGGAGATCCGCGTGCCGCCACAGGGACCGGGCTGGGGCTTCGCCGAAGTCGTGCGCCGGGTGGGCGACTTTGCCTTGGCCGGCGTGGTGGCCCTCCTGGGCCGTGCGGCCGGGTCGTCGGTGCGCTGCGAGTCCGCGCGGCTCGTGGGTTTCGGCGTGGGCGACCGGCCCGTGCGGTTCGCCGCAGCGGAGGAGATCCTCACGGGCCAAGGCCGCGACCCGAGCGCCGCATTAACGCGGGCGGCCGCTGCCGCTGCCGAGGCGTGTGATCCGCCGGATGACGTCCATGCCTCGGCGGAGTATCGCCGCCATCTCGCGGCGGTATTGACCGAAGACGCCGTGAGCCAGGCGCTCACGCGGCTCGACGCCGCGCGGGCGTCATGATCGCGCCGGCCGAACACCTGTCGATCCGGCTCACCGTGAACGGCCGCGTCATCGAGCGCGAGATCTCGGCGCGCCACTCCCTGGCCGACTTCCTGCGTGAAGATCTCGGGCTCACCGGCACGCACGTGGGCTGCGAGCACGGCGTGTGCGGCGCCTGCACCGTCTTCGTCGACGGGCGCAGCGCGCGGAGCTGCCTGCTCTTTGCGGTCCAGCTGGATGGCGCCACCGTGACCACGATCGAGGGTTTGACCCCGCCCGAGGGGCTGAGCCCGCTCCAGCAGGCCTTCTGCGCCACGCACGCGATGCAGTGCGGGTTCTGCACGCCCGGCATGATCGTCACCGTCACGGAGCTCCTGGAGGCGAATCCGGCGCCGTCGCCCGGCGAGATCCGCCTAGCCCTGGCCGGCCAGCTCTGCATGTGCACGGGCTACGTCAATATCGTCCGGGCCGTCACCCAGGCAGCGGCGGGCCTCCGCGGCGGCGCCGGAGAGACCGCGTGAGCGAGCCCGCCGGCGCCACGCGCTGGGTGGGCACCGCCCTGCCGCTCAAGGAAGACGTCCGCTTCGTCGCGGGACGCGGCCGCTTCATCGACGACCTCGGCCAGCCGGGGCAGCTCCACGCGGCGTTCCTGAGAAGCCCGCATGCCCACGCCCGGATCGTGTCCATCGACACGCGCGCGGCCGCCGCGCTCCCGGGTGTGGCCACCGTACTGACGGGCGCGGACGCCGCGCGCCTTTCCGGACCGATCCGGCCGCTCATTCCAACGACCGCCGTCGTGTCGGACTACTGCCTGGCGGTGGACCGCGCGCGGTATGTCGGCGAGCCCGTGGCGGCGGTGGCGGCCGTCGATCGCGCGACGGCCGAGGACGCGCTCGAGCTGATCCGCGTCGAGTACGACCCGCTCCCGGCCGTGGTGGATCCCGAGGACGCTCTGCGGCCCGGCACGACGCTCCTGTATCCGGAGCTCGGCACGAATGTCGTCTGGCACGACACACTCACGTATGGCGACGTCGACGGCGCGATGGCGCGGGCCCACGGCGTCCTCCGCGAGCGATTCACGATTCAGCGCTACGCCTCGACACCGCTCGAGACCTTTGGCGCCATCGCCGCCTACGACGCGGGGATGGACAGCTTCGAGTTCTGGACGAACGACCAGCGGCCCGGCTTGACCATCTCGATCCTCGCGGCCTCGCTGGGCGTCCCGCAGTCTCGCATCCGGTTGAGCTGCCCCGACATCGGCGGCGGCTTCGGCAACAAGCGGCGGCCGGCATATCTCCTCATCTGCGCGCTCCTGGCGCGGGCGGCGGGGCGCCCCGTGAAGTGGATCGAGGACCGGATCGAGAACCTCACCGCCCTCATGCATGCCTGTAACGGCGTGATGGACGTGGAGCTGGCGTACCAGGCGGACGGCACGCTGCTCGCCTTGAGCGTTCGCGACGTCGCCGACGAGGGGAAGAATCTCGTTACGCCGAGCCAGCACAACCTCATCAAGCTGGGGAACATCGCCAACGGCTATCGCATCCCCGCCATCCGCTACGAGGCCTGGTCGGTGTTGACCACCAAGTGCCCGAGCGGGGCCAACCGCGGGATCGGCAAGCCCATTATGTGCTACGCGATCGAGCGCTCGATGGCGCTCCTCGCCCGGCGGCTCGGCTTGGATCCGGCGGAGATCCGCCTGCGCAACTACGTTACGGCGGACGAGATGCCCTACACGACACCGCCGGGCGCCCAGTACGACAGCGGCGACTATCCGGCGACGCTCCGGCGCGCGTTGGAATGCTTCGACTACGCGGGCTGGCGCGCCGAGCAGGCCCGCGCGCGCCGCGAGCGGCGTCTCCTCGGCATCGGGATCGCCACGTCGATTGAGCCCGCGGGAACCAACCTCGCCTCCTACGAGCTCGTCACCGGCCGGCGGACCGTGTCCGGATCGGCCGAGGCCGCGATGGTCCGGATGGAGCCGGACGGGCAGGTCCGCGTGGCCGTCGGCGACCCGTCCAGCGGGCAGGGCTACGAGACCGTGATCGCGCAGATCGTGGCCGACGAGCTCGGGGTCAACCCAGGGGCCGTCGCGGTCACCCGGGGCTTCGACTCGGCGACGACACCCTGGCTCTACCTCTCGGGCAACTATTCGAACAAGTTCTCCGTCACGGATGTCGGCGCGATCGTGGGCGCCGCCCGCCGGGTGGCGGACAAGCTCCGCCGGCTGGCCGCGCATCGCCTCGAGATCGACCCGGACGATCTCGAGCTGCGCGACGGCGCCGTCGTCGTGCGGGGCGCGCCGGACCGGCGCGTCGCCTTCGCCGAGCTCGCGCGAACCGCGTACGCCGACGTGCTCGGCCTCCCGCCGGGCGAAGAGCCCGGGCTCGAGTCGCGCCACGCGCACCAGAATCCGCTCGCGGCGCCCGTCGACGCCGAGCGGCGCGTGCGCTCTCAGCTCGTCTTCTCGAACGCGGCGCACTGCTGCCTGGTCGAGGTGCATCCGCGGACCGGGGTGGTCACGGTTCTCAAGTATCTGGTCGCTCACGACTGCGGCCGCGAGCTCAATCCGCTCATCGTGGAAGGGATGGTCCACGGCTCCACCGTGCACGGCATCGGCGCCGCGCTGCTGGAGGAATTCCGCTATGACGCGCAGGGGCAGCTCCTCACCTCCACCTTCCTCGACTATCTGAAGCCGACGGCCACCGACGTGCCCATGATCGAGGTGGAGCGGCTCGAGCATCCCTCGCCGTTCACGCCGCTCGGCGCGAAGGGCGTCGGGGAGGGCGGAGCCATCCCGGGGCCCGCGGCCGTGGCCAACGCGGTGGAAGACGCGCTGGCCCCCTTCGGCGTGACGATCCGGTCGCTGCCCATCACGCCCGAGCGCGTGTGGCGGTGGATGCGGCCGGGCGCTGCCCGCCCGCGCCTTGACCGCTCGGGTCCCACAGACTAAGCTCGCCGTACTCTTCTGACCTCCACTCGGAGTGGCTCGCTGGGAGGCCCCGGTGTGAAGTGTCCGCGCTGCCAGCACGAGAACCGATCGCAGGCGAAGTTCTGCGAGGAGTGCGCCGCTCCGCTCGCGCGAATCTGCGCGAACTGCGGCACCCAGCTCGCGCCGACAGCCAAGTTCTGCTCCGAGTGCGCGCATCCCGCGAGCGAGCCCGGCGCCCCGCCGAGATTCGGCACACCCGACTCGTACACGCCCAAGCACCTCGCCGAGAAGATTCTCACCTCCAGGAGCGCCCTCGAAGGCGAGCGCAAGCAAGTGACCGTGCTCTTCGCTGACCTCAAGGGCTCGATGGAGCTCCTCGCCGATCGCGATCCCGAAGAGGCGCGGAACCTCCTCGACCCCGTGCTCCAGCGGATGATGGAGGCGGTCCACCGTTACGAGGGCACGGTCAATCAGGTCATGGGTGACGGCATCATGGCGCTCTTCGGGGCCCCGCTGGCCCACGAGGACCATGCCGTGCGCGCCTGCTACGCCGCGCTCCGGATGCAGGAGATGGTGAAGCGGTACGCGGAGGAGGTTCGGCGGGCTCAAGGGGTCACGGTCCGCATCCGGATCGGGCTGAACTCCGGCGAGGTTGTGGTGCGGTCGATCGGAAGCGACCTCCGGATGGACTACACGGCGGTGGGGCAGACGACGCATCTGGCCGCGCGAATGGAACAGCTCGCCGATCCCGGTTCGACCCTGCTCACCTCCGACACCCTGGCGCTGGCCGAGGGGTACATCGAGGTCCGATCCATCGGCCCGACGCCGGTGAAAGGTCTGGCGGAGCCGATCGAGGTGTACGAGATGGTCGGCGCATCCACGGTCCGATCGCGGTTCCAGGCCGCGGCGGCGCGCGGGTTGACGACGTTCGTCGGGCGGACCGGCGAGATGGAGCAGCTGTCCCAGGGGCTCGACCACGCGAGAGCCGGGCGTGGGCAGCTCATCGCCGTGGTCGGCGAGCCCGGCGTGGGAAAGTCTCGCCTGTACTACGAGTTCGGCCACTCGCATCGCGTGCAGGACTGCTTGGTCATCGAGAGCGTTTCCGTCTCGTACGGCAAGGCCACCGCGTACCTCCCTGTGATCGAGCTGTTGAGGAGCTATTTCCGGATCGAGAGCCGGGACGATGCCCGGATCATCCGGGAAAAGGTGACGGGCCGGCTCCTGTCGCTCGACCGGGCCCTCGATCCGTTCATGGCCGCGTTCCTGTGGCTTCTCGAGGTTCCGGCCGACGATCCGCAGTGGGAGCGCCTCGACCCGCCGCAGCGACGTCAGCAGACTCTCGACGGCGTGAAGCGGCTGCTCTTGCGAGAGAGCCAGGCCCAGCCAGTGGTGGTGGTGTTCGAGGACTTGCACTGGATCGACGCCGAAACGCAGGCGCTGGTGGACGCGCTGGTGGAGAGCCTCCCGGCGGCCCGCGTCCTGCTGCTCGTCAACTACCGCCCCGAGTACCAGCACGCGTGGGGCTCCAAGACGTACTATCGGCAGCTGCGAATCGACCCCCTGCCCGCGGCGAGCGCCCACGAGCTCCTCGACGCCCTCCTCGGTGACGACCCGACGGTTCAGCCGTTGAAGTCCCTCCTGGTCCGGCGCACGGAGGGGACGCCATTCTTCCTGGAGGAGAGCGTCAGGATGCTCGTCGAGACCCGGGTGCTCGTAGGCGGCCGGGGCGCCTACCGGCTACAGAATCCGCTGAGCACGATCGAGGTGCCCGCGACCGTGAAGGCGCTTCTCGCCGCCCGGATCGATCGCTTGCCATCGACGGAGAAGGGTGTGTTGCAGGCGGCGTCCGTCATCGGCACCGACGTGCCGTTCGGGTTGCTCCAGGCCATCGCCGACATGCCGGACGAGCAGCTTCGACAGCATCTCGTCCAGCTCCAATCCGCCGAGTTCCTGTACGAGACCAATCTCTTCCCCGAGCTCGAGCACACCTTCAAGCACGCGCTGACGCACGAGGTCGCGTATGGGACGCTCCTGGGGGACCGCCGGCGCACGCTCCATGCGCGGATCGTCGAAGCGATCGAGCGGCTCTTTGCCGGTCGATTGACCGAGCAGGTCGAGCAGCTCGCCCATCACGCGGTGAGAGGTGAAGTGTGGGACCGGGCCGTCACCTACCTCCATGAGGCCGGAGCCAAGGCGTTCAGACGCTCGACCTACCCCGAGGCCATCGCGTATTTGACCCAGGGCCTCGAGCTCGCCGGGAGATTGCCGCCTGGCCGCGAGCAGATGCGGCAGGAGCTGCGGATGCGCCTCGCGCTCGGGCCCGCGCTCCAGATGGCACGGGGATTCGGCGCGGCGGAAGTCGAGAAAACGTACGCTCGCGCGCGCGAGCTGTCCGAGGAGCTCGCCGAGCCGATCGAACTCTTTCAGGCGCTGTGGGGTCTCTGGTTGCACACGGTGGGACGAGGACGCTACGACAGGGCCCGGCCGTTCGCCGAAGAGCTTCTGGCCGTGGCGGAACGGCTGGGCGATCGGGCGCTGCTGCTCGAGGCGCACCACGCGATGTCACCCAGCACCCTGTGGTCGGGCGAGCCGGAAGCGACCCGACGACATGGCGAGAAAGGCATGGCGCTCTACGATCGAGAGGCGCATGCCTCGCTGGCCTTCCTCTACGGCGGGCACGACCCAGGCGCGTGCTGCCGAATGCATTCGGGGATGGCCCTCTGGTTCTTGGGGTACCCGAAGAGTGCGCTGGAACGCGGCCGCTCGGGCCTGGCCCTGGCCAGGGATCTCGGCCACCTGGGGAGCATCGTCAGTGCTCTCCCGTTCGCGATGCTGATCCATCAGCTACGAGGAGACGGGGCGGTCGTACGCGAGCTGGCGGAATCGATCATCACGCTCTCGACCGAGCACGGATTTCCGCAATGGCTGTTGTTTGGGAAGGTGTTCGCTGCCTGGTTCCAGGCGGAGCAGGGGGGTGGTGAGGCTGCTATCGCGCAGCTTCGCGGAGCCATTGCCGAGTACCGGGCGACGGGGAACGAGCTCTGCGTTCCGGCGTTGTTCTCCCTCCTGGCCACGGCGCTCTTGAAGCATGGCGCAGCTGATGAGGGGTTGGGCGCGGTCGCGGATGCGCAGGCCATGGCCGACGCAACCGGAACGCGGCTCTGGGATTCGGACTACTATCGTCTCAAGGGAGAGCTGTTGCTCGCGCGTGATCCAGCGGCGGGGCAGGATGCGGAGATTGCGTTTCGTCAGGCAATCGACATTGCCCGCCGGCAGAGCGCGAAATCATGGGAGCTGCGAGCGGTGGTCTCCCTGGGCAGGCTGTGGCAGCGCCAGGGCAAGCGCCAGGAGGCGGCCCGGCTGCTTGCCGAGATTCATGGCTGGTTCACCGAGGGGTTCGACACGACAGACCTGAGAGAGGCGCGCGTGCTTCTCGACGAGCTCAAGACCCCGGAGGTCGATTCCGCTCTGTGAACGGGTGTCCAGCCTGTTGACCCGAGAAGGGGTCCGGACTACGCTGAACAACGTCAGAAGGACTGCAACGCCACCACCCCACACGGAGGCTTCATAACGTGCACGATCTCGTCATCGACAATGCGCGCATCATCGACGGTCTGGGCGCCCCGGAGCGCGCGGGAGGCGTCGCGGTCACGGGCGGCCGGATCGCCGCGATCGGCACAGATCTGGGCGCGGCCAGGCAGCGGGTGGACGCGCAGGGGCTGGTGCTGGCCCCGGGCATCGTGGACATCCACACGCACTACGACGCCCAGCTGACCTGGGATCCCTTCGCCACGCCCTCCACGGCGCTGGGCGTGACCACCGTGGTGATCGGCAACTGCGGCTTCACCATTGCGCCCTGCCGGCCGCAGCACCGCGACGTGATCATGCGCAACCTGACCCACGTCGAGGGCATGTCGCTGGACGCGATGCGCGCGGGGATCCAGTGGGATTTCGAAAGCTATCCCGAATACCTCGGCTCGATCGAGCGGCGCGGCATCGTCCCGAACGTGGCGTCCTTCGTCGGGCATTCCTCGGTGCGGACGTATGTGCTGGGTGAGGATGCGGCGAAGCGCGCGGCGACGGACGCCGAGATCGCGGAGATGCGGCGCATCGTGCTCGAGGCCGTCAAGGCGGGCGCCATCGGCTTCGCGACCTCCACGCTCGAGCAGCACAACGGTGAAGGCGGCATCCCGATGCCCTCCCGGCTGGCGGACGAGAAGGAGATGCTCGCGCTCACGGGCGCGCTCGGCGAGGCCAAGCGCGGCGTCTTCATGCTGACCAAGGGCATGACCTCCACCATCCCCTGGCTCGAGAAGATCGCGGGGGCCAACGGCCGGCCCGTCATGATCGCGGCCATGTTCGTGGACCCGGGCGATCCCACGCGTGTCTTCAGGGAGCTGGGCGAGATCGAGCAGGCGCGCACCCGCGGCCGCGAGCTCTGGGCGCAGGTGGGTTGCTTCCCGCTCGGCATGGAGTTCACGCTGCGCCATCCCTACCCGCTCGAGGCGCTGATGGCGTGGCGCCCGGCGCTGACGGCGCCCGACGAGACGCGCTACCGGCAGATCCTGGCCGATCCGGCCTTCCGCCGCGCGCTGATCCACGAGATGGCGCAGCCCGGCGTGCCGAACCGCATCAGCAACGAGAACTGGGACTACCTGACGGTGATGGAAGTGAAGAGGCCTTCGCTGCGCCATCTCGAGGGCCAGGTCATCGGGCAGCTCGCTCGCGATCAGAAGCGCGAGCCCTGGGACGTCTTCCTCGATCTGGGGCTCGACGACGACCTGGACACGATGTTCGACTGCCGGCTCTTCAACACAGATGAGAAGAAGGTCTCCGAGCTCCTGCGGCATCCGTGCGCGGCCGTCGCGCTGTCGGATGCGGGGGCGCACCTCTCCTTCCTCTGCGACGCGGGTTTTGGCCTGCACCTCTTCGGCCACTGGGTGCGCGAGCGCGGCGACATGACGCTCCCGCAGGCGGTGCGCGCCGTGACCAGCACCGTGGCGGACGCGTACAGGATCCCCGGCCGCGGCCGCATCGTGCCCGGCGCATGGGCGGACCTGATGCTGTTCGATCCCACGACCGTCGCGCGCGGCCCGAAGCGCCGCGTCAACGACCTGCCGACCGGCGCGGCGCGTCTCGACACGCCGGCCGTGGGCCTCCACGGCGTGTGGGTCAACGGCGTCCGCGCGGTGGACCCGCGGGGTGTGATCGCCGACTGCGGCCGGCCGGGTCGAGTCCTGCGGGAGTTCGCCTCCTAGGGCGGAGACGCCTAGCGCGTCACACCCGGCTCATCGCCGCGCCCCGCCGCCCTGGACGCTGCCGCTCGAGGCGCTTGGGCTGCTCGCTTCATGGACGCTTCCGGTCGCGACGGCCGCGACGTGCGCATTCCGGACGGAGGGACTGGTCGGAGCGACGCTCTCCCGGTTCTCATGACCACGCTCGCCGGGCTCCCGTCGCTGTGCGGGCGCAGGGCCGGGGTTCGCCTGGACGCGCGCCTGCACGCGCGGCGAGTCTCCCGGCTGGGGCCGGCTGGACTCGGGCCGTGGCGCCGGCTGGACGCTCGGCCGGACCGCTTCCTGTCCGCCGCGCCCTGGCTGCGGGCGGCCCTGCTCTGCCCGCGGCTGCTCCACTCGAGGCTGTCCCGCCCTCGGCTGTTCAGCCCGCGGATGCTCCACCCGCCGCTGCTCCACGCGCGGCTGCTCCGCCCGTGGCTGCTCTACTCGCGGCTGCTCCACACGACCCCGGAAGGGCTCGCGGGACGGGACAACAGCCGGCCTCGGAGCGGCCACGTGCTGCTGCGCTGCCGTATGGCGGACCTCGACGTTCTCCCGATGCCGGACGTCGTGCTGCCACGCGAGCCGATCACCCTCCCGCGGCCCGATCCTCCCGTGCTCGATCCCGCCCCGTCGTCCTTCGACGTTCACGACCTCGGTGAAGCGGCGATACCGGGCGACGTCGACGAAGACGACGTGGCGGTGCCAGTCGCAAGTCCCCCAGAGCCCGAACCCGACGAAGATGCCGCCGCCCAACCCGAAGAAGCCCGTGGCCACGGGCCATCCGGCCGGGCGGTAGTAGTACGGCTGGCGAGCCGGATAGGGCCACGGCCCGAAGACGATGAGAGGGTTGTAGACCGGCACGTAGATCACCTGCGGGCTGGCCGGCTGGATATAGATGTAGGGGGCCTGCATCGTCACGACCTGCTGTGGTGAGCTGGTGAGCGTGCCTTGCGCCTGCGCCCGAGCGCGGAGCACCTGCACGGCGTCCATCAGATCCTGCTCCTGAGCCAGGAAGGCATCGCCGAGCCGCTGGGTCCAGTCGAGCTTGCCGTCCATCATGGCGAGGATCTGCGGGAAGGAGACGAGCGCCTTCACGCTGTCATCCCAGTTCTGGTACCTGAGCGCCTCGCCCAGCCGGCTATCCCTAAGAGTGGGGTTGGCCTGGACGAACCGGGCCGCCTGCACGACCTCGACGGGATAGGTGGCGGCCATCAACACCTGCGCCAGCAGAGGGTCCGGATAGAGCGCAACCGGCGCGGCGAGCTGTTCGAGATCTTCATTGGAAAACGGTACGGGGGAAAACGGTACGGGCGAGAACGGTATGGGCCGTGGCAGCTCCTGGGCGATCAGTGTCGCGGGGATCATTAGAACGACGGCAACGACGGTCGCCACGATTTTCCTCAAGATTCTCATCGCATGCCTCCTCGGGCCCCCTCGGCCCCTGCCACTGCGGGGTGCTCTTCCGGCGCTACCACCGGGCGGATGATGGCTATCCGCCTGTGTCGAATAGACGAGGCAGCCCAGTCGTCCATTTACATGAAAGTTATGAGGGCGGGGCTGAGCCAGTGCTGACCCGGGCGGTTCCGGAGGCCAATGTAAACGCTGAGGCCCTTCCATCCGTCTTGAGAGGCAGGGACATGGCACGTCTCCTCCAATTGAAATAGGTGGGTGGAAAATAACGGTGAAAGGAGGCCTGTGATGAAGAAGATTCTCGCGGTAGCTCTGGTGATCGGGGTGACCGTCATGGCGGTCCCGCCCATGGCGGCCGAGGCAGCTGGTGGGTGGGGTGGTGGTCGATGGCACGGCGGGGGCGGGGCCCGGCATGGTGGTGGAAGCCACGGCGGGAACGGTTATTGGGGTCCCGGCCCGTGGCTCTTCGGCATCGCTGCCCTGGGCGCCGCGAGCTACATCTGGGGTCCTCGCGCCTACGCCTATCCCGCGTACCCTCCTGTGGTCTACACTCCAGCCCCTGTGGTAGTCGCGCCGTATCCTTCGGTCGTGGCCCCGCCTCAGGCTCAGGTGTCGATCCAGAGGACATCTTGCTACGCCGGCGGTTGCTACTACCTACAGGGCGACGGCATCCAGGTACCGTATCAGTGGGTGTGGGTGCCGACCCAGCCGATGACACCACCCCCTCCACCTCCGGCTCCCCCTGGCCAATGACCGATGCGTGGGTCCTAAGGGCCCACGCACACCTGTATTGCCGACTCGGAGGGCTGGAGACAACCTGTTAGGGGCGCAGGGCGGTGATGCTTCGCAAGGGCGTCCCGTCCTTGCGCGCGATGGGGCGCCGCGTCGGCGCGGTCTGATCCCCGAAGGTCGGCTGCCAGCACGAGTGCTTCCCGGCCCCGCCGACGACGATCACCGAGATGTCGTCGGGCGACTTGACGATCGGCAGGAGGGTGTCGGGCGAATCGACCGCGCGGCGGTGGTCGACGTGCAGGCGCCGGTACTCCTCGCCGAGCCGGCCGAGTGGAAAGCGCGCGTGCTCGAAGATGAACTCCTTGACCTGTCGCTTGGTGTAGCCGTCCCCCGCGATGGTGGCGGCGTGCTCGGGCCCGAGCGACAGCAGCGGGTGGCCAAAGGCGAGGAGATTGTTGCTGCCGGCCTGGCCCATCGCGCCGGCAATGATCTTGAGGATGCCCAGACCCGTGTAGCTGTAGTGGTCCTGGATATTGTGCGGGCCCTCGCAGCCGATCGCGGTGACGGTGCTCACGTCGGCCGGGAAGCCGTGCTCCACGTGGAGCGGCTCCCACGGATTCGCCGCTTCGTTCTCCGCCACGCAGTAGGCGATCTTGGCCGGGCTGCCCTGGGTCGCGCGATCGCCGGTGCCGGGCAGCCCGCCGCCCACGTTCATGAGGAGGAGCCGCACGGCGCGGCCGATGGTCATGTTGGCGCGGAAGCCCTGGCCGAAGACGTTGTAGCCCGCGTTGATCTCGAGCTCGCGCGCGATGGGGCCGTTGACGATGATGAGCGGCGCCACGGGATGCGTCGTGGCCTGGACAGAGTCGAGGTTGAAGGCCGAATCCGCCAGGGCCTCGATGGCGGTGATGACGACCGGCAGGTACTCGGGCCTGCAGCCGGCCATGACGGCGTTGACCGCGATCCGCTCGACCGTGGCCTCGCCCTGCCGCGGCGGCAGGACGGCCACCACCTCCCGAAGGTCGCGGTCAGTGAAGCGCAAGAACTCGCGCACGAAGTCGTCCGTGGGTGGGACGATCGGAAGCCCGTCGGTCCAGCCGCGCTCCTGGTAGAGGCCGTTGATGGCCGTGTAGGAGCCGTCCAGGCGAAAGGTCTTGGCCGCGGGGCCCGGCGCGGTCACGCCTTGGTTACCGCGCGGACGACCATATCGATGGCGAGGTCCGCCTTGCGCACGACCTCCTCCTCACGGATGCCGCCCAAGGGATGCGGGATGAGGGCAAGAGGAAGGTCGGCGAGACCCCGGTTCCGTGCCTCGAGCGTGGCCAGTGTCTCGAACTCCTTGGTCCCCATGACCACGGTCGGAATGCCGTGCTGCTCCAACACGATGGCGCCGTGGATACTCCACGACGTGCACGACCCTCAGTCGGCGCTGCCGACCAGGACGAAGTCGCACGTCGTGAGATCGGCAAGGATCGAGGGCGAGGGCGGCCCCGCGATGCCCTTCTCGCGCTTGACGACGTCGCGGACGCCGTAGCGCTCCTTCAGGCGCTTGACGACGGCCAGCATCAGCGTGCCGGCATTGGCCTTGCTGTTGTCGAGTATGCCGGCGCGTGTGCCTTGAAGACTGGCCAGCCGCGGCGCCAGCCCCGCGGCCAGGATCCTCGGCTCGGCCGTCGGGTCGTACAGCAGATCACCCTTGTCGGTCATTGGTCGATCTCCTCTTGGGGTCGATCTCCTCTTGGGTTGTCGAGGCGGAAGTCACGACGCGTAGTCTACCACCGACCGCCCTGTGCTAGGTTTGGGGCGACATGAGGATTTCGGCCTGATCGCCCTCCTCCTGCTCTACGCGGTCACGATGTTCGCCGGCGCCACACTGCTGTTCGTGGTGCAGCCGATGGTGGGCAAGATGATCCTGCCGCTCCTCGGCGGCACCCCGGCCGTGTGGAGCACGTGCATGGTCTTCTTCCAGGCCGTGCTCCTCGGGGGCTATGCCTACGCCCACGCGAGCGCGGCCTGGCTCGGCGTCCGCCGCCAGATGCTTCTTCACCTGGCCCTGCTCGCACTGCCGCTCGGCGTCCTGCCGCTGGCCGTGAACCCGGCCCTCCTGCGCGGCGGCGGAGCCAACCCGGTCCTCGACGTGCTGCTCCTGCTCTCGGTCTCGGTGGGGCTGCCCTTCCTCGTGGTCAGCGCAACCGCGCCGCTCATCCAGAAGTGGTTCACGCGCACGGGTCACCCGGCCGCGCGGGATCCCTACTTCCTTTACGCCGCGAGCAACCTCGGCAGCATGCTGGCGCTGCTGGGTTATCCGACCCTCATCGAGCCGCGGCTGCATCTCAGGGGCGACGGCTGGCTGACGCAGACGCGCCTCTGGAGCTTCGGGTATGTCGCGCTCGCCGTCCTGATCGCGTGCTGCGTCCTGACGCTCTGGCGGCGCGCGGCCGAACCCGTGAGCGAAGACGCGGAGGGCGGCGCGGCAACGGAGACGCCGCCTGAGCCGCCGCCAAGCTGGGCGCGATACTTGCGCTGGATCGCGCTCGCCTTCGTGCCGTCGAGCCTCCTGCTCGGCGCAACCACGTACATCACGACGGACCTCGCCGCCGTGCCCCTGCTCTGGGTCTTGCCGCTGGTCATCTATCTCCTGAGCTTCATCCTGGCCTTCGGCCGCTGGCCCGCGCGCCTTCACCGCCTGGTCGTGGCAGCGACCGCCCCGGTCGTCCTCGTCGTCTTCTTCCTCATGCTCTCCGGCTTCAAGCAGCGCATCTGGATGACGGCCCTCTGGCACTTCCTGCTGCTCTTCGTCGTCGCCCTTGCCTGCCACGGCGAGCTGGCCCTCACGCGTCCGACGTCGCGGCACCTGACCCACTTCTATCTTCTGCTCTCGCTGGGCGGCGTGCTGGGCGGGCTTTTCAACGCGCTGATCGCGCCTCTCGTCTTCCACTCGCTCATCGAGTACCCGCTCGTGATGGCGTTGGCGTGCCTGCTCGTGGGCCGTGCGCGGCAGGTGTCAATCCGGACCGCGCGCGCACTCGCGGTGGACGTGGCCCTGGCTTTGGCGGTCGGCGCGGCAGGCCTCGCCCTGTACTCGGACCTCGTCGTCGTGCGGCTCGACACCGCCTTCTTCACCACGCTGCTCAGGATCCCGTCCGACACGGTCGCGCAATGGGTCACGCCCGCCGAGAAGACGGCCAACAAGGTCCTGATGTACGGCGTGCCGCTCATCGCGCTCTTCTTCCTGCGGCGGCGCCCGCCGGCCCTGGCGCTGGGCCTCGCCCTCGTGCTGGTCGTGGGAGATTTCGTGGACGCGCGGAACGGCAACCAGATCTTCCGGGCGCGGAGCTTCTTCGGCGTCCTCCAAGTCTCACGCGACCGCGATCCGCCGGAGGGCTACACGGAGCTCCGCCACGGCACCACGCTCCACGGCCGGCAGAGCCTCGACCCCGCCCGGCGCATGGAGCCCCTCGCCTACTACCACCGCGGCAGCCCGATCGCGCTCGTCCTGGCCGAGCTCGAGCGCCGGAGCCCCGTGATCCGCGTAGCCGTAGTCGGACTCGGGACGGGCACGATGGCCGCCTTCGCCCGGCTCGGTGATACCATGACGTTCTACGAGATCGACGGCCTGGTACGGGACATCGCCACCAACCGCTTCTATTTCTCGTATGTGCCCGACGCGATCGCGCGGGGCGCCACTGTGCGCATCGAGATGGGCGACGCCCGCATCCGCATGGGCCAGGTGCGGAAGGAGCGCCCCGGGGAGCGCTACGACCTCATCGTGGTGGATGCCTTCAGCTCTGACGCCATCCCCGTGCACCTGCTGACGCGGGAAGCCCTCCGCCTCTATTTCGACATGCTGAATGTGCGCGGCCTGCTCGTCCTCCACCTCTCGAACCGGTATCTCTCGCTCGAACCGGTGGTAGCGAACCTCGCCGAGGACGCCGGGCTCGACGGCCGGCTGCTCCGCCACGACCCATCCCCCGAGGCCGAGGGCGCGACCGCCTCCACCTGGGCCGTGCTGGCCCGGACTCCCGAGGCGCTGGGCAACCTGACGAAGGACGAGGGCTGGACGGCCGCGAAGCTCGAGCAGAAGCCTCGCGTCGGCGTCTGGACCGATGACTCCCACAACCTCTTGGCGGTCTTCAATTGGTGATAGCATAATCGCCGCCAAGGACCCTTTCGCACCCAAGGAGCCCAACGCGTGAGCACCAAGGATCGAATCACCGGTGTCCTCTCCCCCGTCGTCACACCCTTCAAGGCCGACCTCACCCCTGATCCGGAGCGGTTCGCGCGCCAGTGCCGCTGGCTGCTCTCCCAGGACGTGGGCCTGGCGGTGTTCGGGACCAACTCGGAGGCCACGTCGCTCTCCACCGACGAGAAGGTCGAGCTGCTGGACCGCCTGGTGCGCGCGGGCGTGGACCCAGGCCGGATGATGCCGGGGACGGGTTGCTGCGCGCTGACCGATTCGGTGCGGCTGACGGCGCACGCCATGAAGCTCGGCTGCGGCGGCGTGCTCATGCTGCCGCCCTTCTACTACAAGGGCGTCTCGGACGACGGGCTCTTCAAGAACTTCGCGGAAGTGATCGAGCGCGTGGGCGACCGGCGGCTGCGAATCTACCTGTACCACATCCCGCCGGTTTCTCAGATCGCCATCACCCTTCCTTTAATAGAGCGGCTTCTCAAGGCCTATCCGGGCATCGTCGCCGGCGCCAAGGATTCCTCGGGCGACTGGAACAACACCAAGGCGTACCTGGACAACTTCGCCAAGCAGGGCTTCGACGTCTTCCCGGGAAGCGAGACCTTCCTCCTCCAGGGCATGCGGCACGGCGGCGTCGGCTGCATCAGCGCCACGGCCAACGTGAACTCGGGCGCCATCGCGCGGCTCTTCTCAACGTGGCAGGCGGCGGACGCCGACACGCAGCAGGAGCGGCTCAACGAGATCCGCGGGATCTTCGCCAAGTACCCGATGATCCCCGCCCTCAAAGCCGCGATCGCACACTACGGAGGCGACACCTCGTGGGCGGCGGTGCGGCCGCCGCTCGTGGAGTTAACGCGAGAGCAAAAGGCAGCCCTTGCGGCTGACCTCGACAGCGCCGGCTTCACCATGCCGGGGCTGAAAAGCTGACATGGCCACCTTCGCGCTGACCGTCAACGGCAAGACCCGCCAGATCGATGCCTCGCCCGACATGCCGCTGCTGTGGGCGATCCGGGAGCAGGTCGGGCTCACCGGCACCAAGTTCGGCTGCGGGGCCGCGCACTGCGGTGCCTGCACCGTGCACGTGGACGGCAAGGCGGTCCGCTCGTGCAACGTGTCCGTCCGCGAGGCGACCGGCAAGAGGATCACCACGATCGAAGGCCTCTCCGACAGGACCGACCATCCCGTGCAGAAGGCGTGGATCGAGATCGACGTGCCCCAGTGCGGTTACTGCCAGTCGGGACAGATCATGTCCGCCGCGGCGCTCCTCGCGGAGAAGCCCTCGCCGACGGACGCCGATATCGACCGCGCCATGAGCGGCAACATCTGCCGCTGCGGGACGTACGTCCGCATCCGCGCGGCCATTCACCGGGCCGCCCAGGTCAGCAAGGGCGGCGCATGATGGCCGTGGCGCGCGGGAAGATCAGCCGGCGGACCCTCATTAAAGGAGGGCTCGCCATGGGAGCGGGCCTCGTCGTGGGCTTCGAGTTCCCGCTCGGGGGGCGCCGAGCCGTGGCCCAGCAGACACCCGGGCTCTTCACGCCCAACCAGTGGATCACGATCGATCGCGACGGCCTCGTCACCATCGTCAACTCCGTGGTCGAGATGGGCCAGGGATCGCTGACGACCATGCCGATGATCGTGGCCGACGAGCTCGACGCAGATCTCGACCGCATCAAGGTCCAGCAGGCGCCGGCCAACCCGGCGCTGTACGCGAATCCGATGACGAAGACGCAGTCCTACGGCGGCAGCCGCGGGGTGCGCGACCACATGCAGATGCTGCGCAAGGCGGGAGCGGCCGCGCGCGAGATGCTGATGCAGGCCGCGGCCAACGAGTGGGGCGCGCCCGTGGGCGAGGTCACGACGGAGCCCGGCGTGGTCATCCACAAGCCGACGGGGCGGCGGCTTCCCTACGGCGCGCTCGTGGACAAGGCCGCGCAGCTGCTGGTGCCGCAGGACCCCAAGCTCAAAACGCCCGACCAGTTCCGCTACATCGGCAAGATCGTCCGCCGCCGCGACACGCCGGTCAAGGTCAACGGCACGGCAATCTTCGGCATGGACGTGCAGGTTCCGGGGATGCTGATCGCCTCGATCGAGCGCTGCCCGGACTTCGGCGGCGAGATGAAGAGCTTCGACGCGACCGCGGCCAAGCGGGTCAAGGGCGTGTCGCACGTGGTCAAGGTCACCAACGGCGTGGCCGTCGTGGCCGATTCCTTCTGGGCGGCGCTCCAGGGACGCAAGGCGCTCACCGTGAGGTGGGACGAAGGCGCGCTCGCGACACTGACCAGCGCGCAGATCAGCAGCGGCTACAAGGCCGCGTCGGCGCAGAAGGGGCAGCAGGCGCGCAAGGACGGCGACGCCGAGAAGGCGCTGGCCGAGGGCGGCAAGATCGTCGAGGCCGTGTACGAGGTGCCCTTCCTCGAGCACGCCTGCATGGAGCCGATGAACGCGACGGCGCACGTGCGGGCGGATGCCTGCGAGATCTGGGCGCCCACCCAGAACCCCGGCGGCACGCAACAGACAGGTGCGCGGCTGACAGGGCTGCCGGCGAACAAGGTGGTCGTCAACACCACCTTCCTCGGCGGCGGCTTCGGCCGGCGCAGCGAGCAGGACTTCATCACCGACGCGGTCGAGACCTCCAAGGCCGTGGGCAAGCCCGTCAAGGTGATGTGGACGCGCGAAGACGACATCCAGCACGGCTTCTACCGCCCGGCGACCTACAACGTCTTCAGGGCCGCGCTCGACCCCAAGGGCATGCCCGTCGCGTGGTGGAATCGCATCGTGGGCCCGGGGCTCCAGATCCAGAAGGGGCGCGTGCCGGCCTACAGCCTCGACGCGACGGCGCTCGCGGGCGCGCGCGACATGCCCTACGACGTGCCGAACGTCCTCGTCGAATGGGTCCACAAGGACTTCGGCATCCCGGTGGGCTTCTGGCGCTCGGTCGGCTCCTCGCAAAACATCTACATCGTCGAGGGCTTCGTGGACGAGCTGGCGTACGCGGCGGGCAAGGACCCCTTCGAGTACCGCCGAGCGCTTCTCGGCAAGTCACCCCGCCACAAGGCGGTGCTCGAGCTGGCGGCGCAGAAGGCCAACTGGGGCGCGCCGCTGCCGGCCGGCCGCGCGCGCGGCATCGCCGTCGGCTTCTCGTACGGTAGCTACGCCGCCCACGTGGCCGAGGTCTCTGTGGCACCCACCGGCAAGGTGCGCGTCCACAAGATCGTCGGCGCCATCGACGCGGGAATCGCGGTCAACCCAGACCAGGTCAAGGCCCAGATGGAGGGCGGCGCGATCTACGCGCTGACCGCCGTCTTCTACGGCGAGATCACCATCGAGCGCGGGCGCGTGAAGCAGTCGAACTTCCACGACTACCGGATGCTGCGGATCGACGAGGCGCCCGAGATGGAGGTGCACATCCTGGATTCGGGTCAGGCGCCGGGGGGGCTCGGCGAGCCGGGCGTGCCGACCGTGGCGCCGGCCGTGTGCAACGCGATCTTTGCCGTGACGGGCAAACGCATCCGCAAGCTCCCGCTCGAGCCTTACGTAGCCAGGCGCGCGTAGCCCGGGAGCGGTACAGAGCGCGCGCTAGCGGCTCGGCGGCCCCGGGGGCGGTGGCGGCGCGGCAGGCACCCAGACCCATTGGTATGCGACGGTCACGCCGTCCCCCTGGAGACGGTAGCACCCGCCGACGTAGCAAACGTCCGGCTGGACTGACGGGGCCAGGTACATCTGCGTCTGCGGCTGATAGGCCGGAACGGTCACGTAGACAGGCTCCTGGTAAACCGGGTACGGATACCCATAGTACG
>DASYVT010000144.1 GCA_035936835.1 Candidatus Methylomirabilota bacterium
TCCGTGGCGGCCCCCGACTCGCAGAAGATCCTCGACCAGCGGATGGCGGCCCTCACCGAGACCATGGCCAAGGGGGGAGGGGAGCGGCCGAAGATCGCCGCGGGGGCCTCCGAGATCGCGAAGGCGATGGACCAGGTCGCCCCGGTCGTGGCGAAGAAGGAGTTCGGAAAAGCCGGGGCTCTAGCGATCATGCAGAGTATCGCGGCCGACGCCGACGCAATCGCCGCCACGGGCGTCCGTGGAGCACAGCAGGCTGCCATGGCGCTTGATCGACTGTACAACGCCTACGCGAAGGAGTCGGGCCAGAAACCAGACAAAGCGCTGAGCGCGATCCTCGACAAGATGTTCGTCCAGATCGAGGATGCGGCGAAGTACGACGCCGGCCGCTTCGCGGCCGACCTGAAGGAGTTCCAGAAGGGGATCAAGTAGCGCCCGGCCGGGCCTTGGAGCGACTATGAATCGATATGATGCTATGAAGAAGTTTCTCTTGATGTGGACTGTGGTTGCGTGCGTGATGCCGGTCCAGGGCTGGGCCACATCCGGGGCGCACTACCTGCCACCCGACACAGATGACCTTCGCGCGATCGTCGGTGATCCGCCGGCGAAGAACTCTGAAGAGACCAGGCGCGAGATCGACATCGTGCTTCGCGAGCAAAGCCGTCGCACGCCTGCGGATGTTGAACGAATTCAGGCCGAGGCGAAGCGCATGGTTGTCGCTTTTGCCGAGGTTCTGGGGCCAAAACTGACGGCAAGAGACCTGCCTTTGACGTTCGCCCTGATTAAGAACGTCGGGAGCGACACCGGTGAACGCATTGAGGAGTCCAAGCGCCTTTGGAATCGCTCGCGACCGTACGAGGACGATGCCCGGGTCAAGCCTTCGATTCCTCTGCCGACCGGATCCTCCTATCCCGCGGCTATCGCCGTCAGCGCACGGATCTATGCGGTCGTGTTGGGGGAGCTGTTTCCGGAAAAGCGCTCGGCATTGCTTGCCAGGGGCTGGCTGATAGGCTGGGGCCGCGTGATGGCGAGTGTCCATTATCCGAGTGATGTCTCGGCCGCTTTCAAGCTCGGAGACTACTATGCCCAGCGCCTACTGTCGTCACCCGCCTTTCGCGCCGACCTCGCGAAGGCCAGAGAGGAATGCCAGCGGGTCTTCGCTCAGCCTTGACAGGTGTTTTCTACAGCGCGCTGCTGGGCTCATCCGCCCGTCCCACCGCCACGCCGGGCGAGGCGTTTCGCGCGGCCCGCCAGCCGGCGCCAGTAGCCGAGCAGCGCGACGGCCGCCAATCCGTAGGCGGAGAAGACGTACCCCCAGTTATCCGGCATCCGGGTCCTCGAGCCTCGCGATCTCCAGCCGCTCGGCCAGGAGATAGGCGAAGAGCAGCGTGAAGGCGATCCAGTTGACGAGGAGCGTCGCCGCGATGGGCGCGGCGATCGGCGAGGGCTCGGGGCCGAGGATGGTGGAGGGCTGGTGGAGCGCGCGCCACCACTTGACCGAGAAGTGGACGATCGGCATGTTCGCGGCGCCCAGTATGCCCACGACGGCGGCGGCGCGCGCCCGGCGGTCGGGCTCGTCCACCATGCCGCGGAGCAGAAGGTAGCCGACGTACACCAGGAAGAGCACGGCCGTCGAGGTGAGACGCGCGTCCCAGGTCCACCACGTGCCCCAGGTCGGCTTGCCCCAGATGGAGCCCGAGGCGATGGTGATGCCGGTGAAGAGCACGCCGGGCTCGGCCGCCGCCAGCGCCAGCCTGTCCCAGCCCGCGCGGCGGGTGAGGAGATAGCCCACGCTGCCCACGAAGACGAGCGCGAAGGCGAGGTAGGCGGTCAGCACGGCCGGGACGTGCAGGTACATGATGCGCTGGACATTGCCCTGCACGGCCTCGCGTGGAGCGTAGCCGAAGGCCGCGCCGAGACCGGCGACGAGGGCCAGCACCGCGAGCCATCCGAGCGCGCGGGCGGCCATCAGCCCTCCAGCACGAATTCGAACGTGAGCACGCCCACCACGAGGTACACGAGGTCCGCCGCGGCCAGCAGCTTGAGCCATGCCGCCGCGTCGGCCAGGGGCTCGCCCGCGAGCACGGTCTGCGTCGCGCTCACGGAAGCCAGGAGCACCGGCACCACGGCGGGCAGCAGCAGGACCGGGAAGAGCAGCTCCCGGGCGCGCATCTGCGCCGTGACGGCACCGAAGAGCGTGCCGACGGACGCGAGCCCGAGCGTGCCGAGCGCCAGCACCGCCGCGAGGCCGGGGAGAAACGGCGTGAAGTCGATCGCGAAGAAGACGGCGAAGAGCGCGACGAGCACGACTTCCACCACGATCATCACCAGCACGTTGCCCGCGAGCTTGCCCAGGTAGATGGCCGACTTGTCGCCGGGTGTGAGGACGAGCCCCTCCCAGCAGTCGTTCTCGCGCTCGATGAGAAAGGTCCGCCCGAAGGCCAGGAGCCCCGACAGGATGAAGCCGAGCCAGAGGAGCCCCGGCAGCGCCGCCTCGACGCGCGCGCGCTCGGGCCCGAGCGCGAACTGGAACACGAAGAGCAGAAGGAGAGAAAAAAAGAGGAGGGCGTTGAGACTCTCCTTGCTCCGGCGTTCCGCCAGTATGTCCTTCCAGACCACCATCCAGGCCCGCCGGACGTAGGCGCTCACGACGTCGTCCCCGGGCCCATGGCCAGCTCGTCGTAGAGGCGGCGGAGGTCTTCGAGGCCGAGCGCGGCCGCCGGGCGGTCGAGAACGATCCTGCCGCCGGCCAGAATCGCGACACGGTCGGCCACTCCCACGCCCGCGTCGAAGCTGTGCGTCGCGACGACGAGCGTCCCGCCGCGCGCCTTGAAGGACAGGAGGAATTCGCCCAGCCACTTCCTGCCGGCGCGATCGAGGCCGGTGAAGGGCTCGTCAAGCAGGAGGAGGCGCGCCCGGCCCAGCAGCACGCGCGCGAGCGCCAGGCGCCGCTTCATGCCCGCCGACAAGGTGCGCACCCGCTGATCGGCCGACGCATCGAGCTCGACCTCCTCGAGCGCCGCGCGGAGCCGCGCGTGTCCCGCGTCGTGGCCGCCCATGACCGCCCAGAAGCGCAGGTTCTCGAGCGCGCTCAGGTCCTCGTACACCCAGCTGCCATGCCCGACCATGTCGATGGCGCCCCTGACCGCTTCGGGCTCCTTCAGGGCGTCAGCCCCGGCGACGCGCAGCGAGCCCGAGGTGGGCCGCAGAAGCGTGGCGACTATTCGGAGAAGCGTAGTTTTTCCCGTGCCGTTCGGCCCCAGAAGGGTCAAGCCCTCGCCCGCGCCGAGCTCGAGCGAGACGTCGTCGAGGACGGCGGTCCGGCCATAGGTCTTGCGGAGGTGCTCGGCCTCGATCATGAGGCCGAAGGCGGGGTGAGGCGCCGTCCGTCCGCGCCCCGCGCCCGGTCCCGTCGCGGTCAAAGCTTCATCGCCCTCAGACGCGCGATGCGTTCCTCGATCGGAGGATGGGTCGAGAAGAGCGTGGCGAAGCCTCCGCCCGTGAGCGGGTTGACGATGAAGAGATGGGCCGTGGCCGGCGTGGCGGCCATGGGCTCCTGCCGCGAGGCAACGTCGAGCTTCTCGAGCGCGTGCTCGAGCCCGGAGGCGCGGTGGCAGAGGCGTGCGCCGGAAGCGTCGGCTTCGTATTCGCGCGAGCGCGAGATGGCCATCTGGACGAGCATGGCGGCAAAGGGCGCCAGGATCGCCATCAGGAGCGTGCCGATGAGGCCGCCCCCGCCGCCGCCCTCGTCGTCGCTGCGGCGTCCGCCACCGAAGATGGCCGCCCACTGCGCCATCTGCGCCAGATACGTGATGGCGCCGGCGAGCGTGGCCGCGATCGTCATAATGAGCGTGTCGCGGTTCTTGACGTGCGAGAGCTCGTGGGCGAGCACGCCCTTGAGCTCGTCCTCGCTCATGATGCGCAGGATGCCCTCCGTCACGGCGACGGCGGCGTGCTGCGGGTTCCGGCCCGTCGCGAACGCGTTGGGCGAGTCGTCGGGGATGAGGTAGATCGGCGGCACCGGGATCTTCGCCTCCGCCGCCAGCTCGCGGACGATGCGGTAGAGCCCGGGCGCCTGCGCCTCGTCGACGGGTTGCGCGCCGTACATCGACAGCACGATCTTGTCGGAGAACCAGTACGAGCCGACGTTCATCACGAAGGCCAGGATGAAGGCGATGGTCATGCCCTGCTGGCCGCCGATGGCCCCGCCGACCAGGACCAGCAGGCAGGTGAGAACGGCGAGAAGGAATCCGGTCTTGATCAGGTTGCCCATTGCGTGGAGCCTCCGGGGCGAATGCTAACAGTCAGTCCAAGGAGCGTCAAGCAACGGGCCAGGGAGCGTCAAGCAACGGGGTCGGCGGCGCCGCGCTGCGTCCTCCCGCTTACGCGCGGGTCGAAGCCTACCCAGCGGATGCCCCGTGCGCCCTCGAAGCGGCGGGCCATGACCTCGAGCGCCTCCGGGTTGTCGTCTACCAGGATGAAGCGGCGGTTGAGAGCGAGGCAGGCCTCGCCGGTGGTGCCGCTGCCGGCGAAGAAGTCGAGCACGAGATCGCCCGGACGGGAGGACGCCTGCACGATGCGGGTGAGGACGCCGAGCGGCTTCTGCGTCGGGTAGCCCGTCCGCTCGCGGCCGTTGGTCGGCACGATGGTGTGCCACCAGGTGTCGGTGGGGAGCTTGCCGCGCGCCGCCTTCTCGGGTCCGCAGAGCCCCGGCGCCATGTACGGGATCCGCTCGACGGCCTCCGTGTCGAAGACGTAGCGCGACGGGTCCTTGACGTAGACGAGGATGTTGTCGTGCTTGGGCGGCCACCGGCGCGTCGGGCGCGCGCCGTAATCGTACGCCCAGATGATCTCGTTGAGGAATGATCGCCGCCCGAAGATACCGTCCAGCAGCACCTTGCAGTAGTGCGCCTCGCGGTAGTCGATGTGGAAGTAGAGCGTGCCGTCCGGCGTCAGCGCCCGGTAGGCCTCGCGCAGACGCGGCTCGAGGAAGCCGAGGTAGTCGTCGAAGCGGTCGGGAAAGGCGCGCGAGCCCATCTTGACGGTCTCATAGCGCTGTCCCTGGAAGCCCACGCGGTCGCCGGAGGCGCTCCGCACGGTCTTGACGCGCGTATGCGACTGGGTTTTGCCGGTGTTGAACGGCGGATCGATGTAGATGAGGTTGACCGTGCCGTCCCGCGCGTGCCGGCGGAGGATGTCCAGGTTGTCGCCGAAGTAGATCGTGTGCACAGGATGGCTAGTATAGGGCGTGGCCGGGCTCGGGGCCGTATGCTGCCAAGCCGTATGCTCAAGGGGGGGTCTGGGGGCCTTTCAGGTTGACAAGCGGAGAGGGGGCCCGTACACTGACCCGGTTTTACGGATTTCTACAAATTCTGTCGAGGGTTAGCGAGAGTCGAGCCATGGTCATCAGGGTCTCCGAGATTCCCAAGGAGGGGCTCAAGTTCGAAGGTCCCGAGGCCTTTCCTGAGCCTTTCCAGGACCGCGCCTGGCGCCTCGAGGACGCCCAGCTCGCCGTGGACAAGGACGGCGACGTCGTGTTCGTCCACGGGCTGGTCCGGTCGCGCGTGCCCCAGGTCTGCTCGCGCTGCCTCGAGCCGTACGAGGCGACGGTGGAGGCGAACGTGGACACGCGCCTCGTGCCCAGCCCTGCGATGCGGGGTGAGGAGCGCGAGCTGGGCAGGGACGACCTCGAGACCGACGTCTACGCGCACAACCAGATCGATCTCAACGCCCTGCTCGAGACCGAGACCACGCTGGGGCTGTCGATGAAGCCGCTCTGCCGCGAGGGCTGCGGCGGTCTCTGCCCGACGTGTGGCGCGAACCGGAACGCGGTCCCGTGCGCCTGCCCGCCCGCCGCCGACCCGCGGTGGTCGCCGCTCAAGGGCCTGGCCGACCGGTTGTCCAAATAACCCGCTGGGCCGGGCCCGTGGGCCCGGCAGAGGAGCTACGAACACATGCCGTTGCCAAAGCGACGCCACTCGAAAACGCGCGGGCGCAAGCGCCGGACGCACTACAAGATGTCCGCGCCCACGCGCTCGGTCTGCCCGCAGTGCAGGGAAGTCAAGCTGCCGCACCAGATCTGCGCCAAATGCGGCTTCTACAAGGGGCGGGAAATCCTCTCGGTCGAGGGCGAGTAGCGCCCGGACGGGAGATCCGCGGCCGATGAAGATCGCGGTGGATGCCATGGGCGGGGACTTCGGTCCCGCCGTCGTCGTCGAGGGCGCCGTGACGGCGGCCCGGGAGTTCGGGCTCGCCTCGGTGCTGGTCGGCGACAGGGCCGCCGTCGAGCGTGAGATCGTCCGCCTCAAGGCGCAGGACCTGCCGATCACCGTGCGCCACGCCACACAGGTCGTGGGCATGGCCGAGCCGCCGTCGCACGCGCTCCGGCGCAAGCGTGATTCCTCCCTTCGCGTGGCGGCCGAGCTCTGCAAGGAGGGCGAGTGCCAGGCCCTCGTCTCGGCGGGCAACACCGGCGCCGCCATGGCCATCGGCATGCACGTGCTGGGTGTCCTGCCGGGCGTGGACCGGCCCGCCATCGCCGCCGCGCTGCCGAGCCTCTCCGGCTACACCATCCTGATCGACGCCGGCGCCAACGTGGACCCCAAGCCGCGGCACCTCTTCCAGTTCGCCGTCATGGGCCACGTCTACTCGCGCGACATCGTCGGCAAGGACAACCCGCGCGTCGGCCTGCTCTCGGTCGGCGTGGAGGAGGGGAAGGGGAGCGAGCTGACGAAGGAGGCCTTCGAGGAGCTCCGCCACTCGTCGATCAACTTCATCGGCAACATCGAGGGGCGCGATATCTACAACGGCCGCTGCGACGTGGTGGTGACGGACGGGTTCACGGGCAACGTCTGCCTCAAGGTCTCGGAGAGCCTGGCCGAGATGCTGACGGAAATGATCCGCCAGGAGGTCGGGCGCGACATCCTTTCGCTGGCGGGGGCGGTGCTCTCGAAGCGCGCCTTCGCACGGATGAAGCGGCGCGTGGATTACACCGAGATGGGCGGCGCGCCGCTCCTCGGCATCAACGGAGCCTCCATCATCTGCCACGGCGCTTCGCCGGTGAAGGCCATCAAGAACGCGGTCCGCGTGGCGGCCGAATGGGTCACGAACGACGTCAACGAGCACATCAAGACCGCCCTCGAAGCCGAGACCGAGCTGGCCGAGGGGCGCGAGGGAGGCCGCGAATGACCCGCGCCCGGATCATCGGCATCGGCGCGTATGCTCCGAAGCGTATCCTGACCAACGCGGAGCTCGGGCGGATGGTCGAGACCTCGGACGAGTGGATCGTCCAGCGCACCGGCATCCGCGAGCGGCACGTCGCCGACGAGAGCGAGGCGACCTCCGATCTGGCGCTCAAGGCGGCGCAGCAGGCCCTCGAGCGCGCCCAGGTCGAGCCCGGCGAGATCGATCTCATCGTCGTGGGCACGACCACGGGCGACATGGCCTTCCCGACCACGGCCAACATCGTCCAGCACCAGTTGGGCTGCAAGAACGCGGGCTCCATGGATGTCTACGCTGCCTGCTCCGGCTCCATCTACAGCCTCTCGATCGGCGCGCAGTACGTCCAGACGGGGAAGTACAGGACCGTGCTGTGCATTGGCGCGGACTGCCTGTCGCGCATCACGGACTACACCGACCGCGGCACGTGCATCCTCCTGGCCGACGCGGCGGGCGCGGTGGTGCTCCGCGCCTCAGACGGGGACGCGGGCATCCTCGACACGGACCTCTACTCGGACGGGCGATACGGCGACCTCCTGATCCAGCCGGCCGGCGGCTCGCGCAACCCGGCGACGCACGAGACCGTGGACAAGCGGATGCACTACGCGCGGATGAAGGGCAACGAGGTCTTCAAGGTCGCGGTGCGGATGTTCGGCGACTGCGCCGCGCAGATCCTCACCCGGAACGGATTCACCGCCGCCGACATCTCGCTCTTCGTCCCTCACCAGGCCAACCTGCGCATCATCGAGGCGGCCTGCAAGCGGCTCAAGCTGCCCATGGACAAGGTCATCGTCAACGTGGACCGCTATGGCAACACGGGCGCGGCCTCGGTGTACGTGGCGCTCGAGGAGGCCCTGGCGCTGAAGCGCGTCAACCCGGGTGATCTGGTGCTCATGGCGGCCTTCGGCGGCGGCTTCACCTGGGGCGCGGCGCTGCTGCGTTGGTAGAGGCCGATGAAGGTCGCGTTCCTCTTCCCGGGTCAGGGCTCGCAGTCGGTCGGCATGGGCAAGCGACTGGCCGATGCCTCGCCCGCGGCGGCCGCTGTCTGGCGCAAGGCCGACGAGGCCGTCGGCTTCCCGCTCGCGCGGCTCTGCTTCGAGGGACCGGCGGACGAGCTCGCGCTCACGATTAACACGCAGCCCGCCATCCTGACGGCGAGCGTGGCGGCGGCGGCAGTGCTCAACGAGCGCGGGATCAGCCCGGACCTCTGCGCGGGACACAGCCTGGGCGAGTATTCCGCCCTCGTGGTCGCGGGCGCGCTCGGCTTCGCCGACGCCGTGCGGCTCGTGCGCAAGCGCGGCGAGTTCATGCAGGACGCCGTGCCGGTGGGAACGGGCGCCATGGCGGCGCTCATGGGGCTCGACGTGGAAGCGGCCGAGAAGGCCTGCGCCGAAGCTGCGCAGGGCGAGGTTGTCAACGTCGCCAACATCAACTCGCCCGGCCAGATCGTCATCGCGGGCCACAAGGGAGCGGTGGAGCGCGCCGTCAAGGCGGCGGGGCTGGGGGGCAGGAAGAGCGTGCTGCTGCCCGTGAGCGCGCCGTTTCATTCGGCGCTGATGAAGCCTGCCGCCGACCGGTTGGCCGCCGAGCTCGAGCGCGTGACCGTGCGCGCTCCGCGAGTGCCGGTCGTCCGCAACGTGGACGCGGGCCTGACCACGACGGCCGACGACGTCAAGCCCTTCCTGATCCGGCAGGTGGCGAGCCCGGTCCGCTGGGCCGACTGCCTGACGACGCTGGCGCGCGAGGGCGCCACGGTCTGGCTCGAGGTCGGGCCGGGGCGCGTCCTCAGCGGGCTGCTCAAGCGCACGATCGAGGGCGCCCGGGGCCTTGCTGTCGAGGACCCCGACTCGCTCGACGCGGCGGCCGCCGCGCTCGGGGCAGGGCCGGGCTCGTGACGGACGGCAAGCCGCTGGCCGGCCGCGCCGCGGTCGTCACGGGCGGCACGCGCGGGATAGGGCTGGCCATCGCCCGCGCGCTGGCGGAGGACGGCGCCTCCGTGGTAGTCTCTGGCCGCGACGCGGCCCGGCTCGAGTCTGCGGTCAAGGAGCTCGAGACGTTGGGCGCGTCGACGCTGGGAGTCGCGGCCGACCAGTCGAAGCGCGAAGACTGCGACCGGCTGGTGGATGCGGCGAAGGAGCGCTTCGGGCGCATCGACGTGCTGGTCAACAACGCGGGCATCACGCGAGACCAGCTACTGGTGCGGATGAAGGACCCCGACTGGGACCAGGTCCTGGACACGAACCTCCGGGGCGTGTTCCTGATGACCCGGGCCGTGGCCAAGTCTATGATGCGGCAGAAGAGCGGGCGCATCATTAATATCGCGTCCACGGCAGGGGCCATGGGCAATCCCGGCCAGGTCAACTACTCGGCGGCCAAGGCGGGTGTCATCGGCCTCACGAAGGCGGTCGCGCGGGAGCTGGCGCACTGGAACATCCTGGTCAATGCGGTGGCGCCGGGCCTGATCGAGACGGACATGGCCGCCGCGATCCCGACGGAGGCGCGGGAGGCCCTGCTCCAGCAGGTGCCGCTCAAGCGGGTCGGCGCGGCGTGGGAGGTGGCGGAGGTGGTACGATTCCTGGCCGGCGACGGCGCCGCCTACGTCACGGGGCAGACCATTCACGTGAACGGCGGTCTGTACATGTAGCAACGGCTCCCTTGGGGAGGCGCAACCTCGGGGGGGAGGCGCAACCTCGGGGGGGAGGCGCAGCATCGGGGGGGAGACGCAGCATTGGCGGTGTGAGTCCAATCCACGCGGTAGCGGGAGGTGTTCATGGCAAAGCCGGTTGAGGAGCGGGTCAAGGAGATCATCGTCGAGCAGCTCGGGGTGGAAGAGGACGAGGTCAACCCCAACGCGAAGTTCATCGAGGACCTGGGGGCCGACTCGCTCGACACGGTCGAGCTGGTGATGGCCTTCGAGGAGGAGTTCGACCTCGAGATCCCCGACGAGGACGCGGAGAAGATCACGACCGTCGGGGACGCCATCAGCTACATCAAGGAGAACCAGTAGCCGGCGCCCGGCTGGAGCCCATGGCCATGGACAAGCGCCGCGTGGTGATCACTGGGGTGGGAGCCGTCACGCCCGTGGGGAACACGGCGGACGAGTTCTGGGCCGCCCTCCTCGAGGGCCGCTCGGGGATCGGCCCCATCACCCGGTTCGACACGACGGGCTACGCCACGCGCATCGCCGGCGAGGTCAAGGGCTTCGACCCGCTGAAGTACATCGACAAGAAGGACGACCGCAAGTTCGACCTGTTCCTCAAGTACGCCGTCGCCTGCGCGGTGATGGCGGTGGAGGATGCGGGACTCAAGACGGACCGTGTGGACGCCACGCGGTTCGGGGTGCTGGTCGGCTCGGGTATCGGGGGCCTCGAGACCCTGCTCGACAACTACGAGACGCTGAGAACCAAGGGGCCCGACCGCGTCTCGCCCTTCTTCATCCCGATGATCATCATCAATATGGCCTCGGGCGTGATCTCCATGCGCTTCGGCGCCAAGGGGCCGAACTCGTCGGTGGTGACGGCCTGCGCCACGGGCAACCACGCAATCGGCGAGGCCATGAGGATCATCGAGCGCGGGGACGCCGACGTGATGATCGCCGGCGGCTCCGAGGCCATCATCATCCCGCTGACCATCGCGGGCTTCTGCCAGATGAAGGCCATGTCGACGCGGAACGACGACCCGACGAGGGCGTCCCGTCCGTTCGACGCCGAGCGCGACGGTTTCGTGTGCGGCGAGGGCGGGGGGCTGGTGGTGCTGGAGTCGCTGGAGCACGCCAGGAAGCGCGACGCTCGCATCTACGCCGAAGTCGTGGGCTACGGCATGACCGGTGACGCGCATCACATGACGGCGCCCGACCCCGAAGGCGACGGCGCCGCCCGGGCCATGGCTGCCGCGCTCCGCGACGCCTCGCTCGAGCCCTCGGCCGTCGGCTACATCAACGCCCACGGCACCTCCACGCCCTACAACGACAAGTTCGAGACCATCGCCATCAAGCGGGTGTTCGGCGACCATGCCAAGAAGCTCGCGGTGTCCTCCACGAAGTCCATGACCGGGCATCTCCTCGGCGCGGCCGGCGGCATCGAGGCCATCGCGACGGCCTTCGCGCTGCACCACGGGGTGCTGCCGCCGACGATGAACTACGAGAAGCCCGACCCCGACTGCGATCTCGACTACATCCCGAACCAGGCGCGAAAGCAGGATGTCGAAGTGGCGCTCAGCAACGCCTTCGGCTTCGGCGGCACGAACGCGACGCTGGCCCTCCGGAAGTACCGCCCCTAGGTGACGGCCGGGCCCGACGCGCTGGAGTCCCTCGGCGCCCGCCTCGGCCACGCATTCCGCGACGCTCTTCTGCTCCAGCAGGCCCTGACCCACAGCTCCTTCGCCAACGAGCATCCCGGCACCCGCGACAACGGCGGGCTCGCCTTCCTCGGCGACGCCGTGCTGGCCCTCGTCGTCGGCGAGCACCTCTGGCGGGCCTTCCCCGACGAGCCCGAGGGCGTGCTGACCCCGATGCGCGCCGAGCTCGTGTCGGGAGCCAACCTCTGCCGCTGGGCGGTCGCGCTCGGTCTCGGCCCGGCGTTGATGCTCGGCCGCGGCGAGGAGCAGACGGGCGGGCGCGAGAAGGAATCGCTGCTGGCGACGGCGCTCGAGGCCGTCCTCGCGGTCGTGTACCTCGAAGGCGGGCTCGAAGCGGCCCGCTGCGCGGTGGCCTCACTGGCCCTGTGGTAACGTGAGCTCATGCGCTTCTGGCCCTTCGGACGGCGCCGCGCCGCCGCCCCCGCGTCCGCCGATTCCTCCGCTTTCGCAGTCGCCGAGCTCGGCCCCCAACTCGAGGGCGTGCTCGCTCTCGAGCAGGTCAGGGGCGAGGGGCACGCGGTCGCGTTTGGCGGGCGCCTCCTCATGCCGCCCTCGCCCGCCGTGACCGAGCTTGTGGCGCGCTTCCGCCCCTTCGGCTACACACCGTTCCTCCAGGCGGGGCAGGGGCTCACCTGGGTGCGGGCGCTGCCCTTCGTGGACGTCGAGATCCCGTCGCGCCCGCGCACCAACATCATCCTCTTCCTGCTGACGGTGGTGTCCACGCTCGTGGCGGGGTCGGGAGCGTTCTTCGCCTTCGATCCGCTCGCGGAGCCGCGCCGGCTGCTCGAAGGCGTTCCGTTCGCCTTCACCCTGCTCGCCATTCTCGGCACCCACGAATTTGGCCACTACTTTACCGCGCGGGCCTACGGCGCCTCCGTCAGCCTGCCGTATTTCATTCCCGCGCCGCCGCCGCTCCTCTTCGGCACGCTGGGCGCCATCATCCGCATGCGCTCCCCCGCGCGCGACAAGAACTCGCTCTTCGACATCGCGGCCGCCGGCCCGCTGGCGGGGCTCGTGGTGGCGCTGCCGGCGCTCTGGATCGGCCTCGGCTGGTCGAAGGTGGGGGCCGTGCCGGCCGGCGGGAGCGTGACGTTCGGCGACTCGCTGCTCATGCGCTTCATGACGTGGCTCATGTTCGGACCGCTGCCGGCCGGGCACGACGTTTTCGTGCATCCCGTGGCTCTCGCGGGCTGGGTCGGCCTCTTCGTCACGGCGCTCAACCTCTTCCCGGTCGGCCAGCTCGACGGCGGGCGCATCGCGTATGCGCTCTTCGGAGCGCGGCACAGGCAGATCTCGATCGCGACTTTCGTCGGCCTGCTGGCGCTCGGCGCCGTCACAGGGGCGGGCAACTGGTTCGTCTGGGCGTTTCTGCTCTTCTTTGTCATGGGCTTCCGGCACCAGCCGCCGCTCGACGACCTGTCACCGCTATCCTCAGGGCGCTACGCCGTGGGCTTCTTCTGCCTGCTCCTGCTTATCCTATTGATCCCGCCCGTTCCCATCGCGATACAGTAGCAGGGCGCCGATAAGGGCCCATCTGCGTCGTTGGCGAGCTTGCGGCACCCCTCAACGTACAGGGAGTACGCCTCGGGGTGCCGCGGCGCTCGCCGCCTCGCATCTGGACCCTTCTCGCCACCCTGCTATTGCCTCGGGCGGCGAACCCCGCTAAGATTCGTCAGCCTCGCCCCGCCGCCGGTCGCGGCGATCCCCCGAGAGCTCCAAGCCCCAAAAGCTTTTAAGGAGGAAAAGTGGCCGACCAGGCGGACCCGAAGGGGCTCGAGGCGCTCATTCGCAAGGGCGCCGTGGACACCGTGCTGACGGTGTTCCCCGACGGGCTCGGCCGCCTCATGGGCAAGCGCGTCGTCGGCCGCTACTTCCTCGACCACGTCCTGGGCGACGGCGTCCACGCCTGCATCTATCTCTTCACGGTGGACATGGAGATGGAGCCCCTGCCGGGCTTCACGCTCACGTCATGGGAACGTGGCTACGGCGATATGAAGATGGTGCCGGACCTGGCGACGTGGCGCCTGATCCCGTGGCTGCCCAAGACGGCGCTGGTCTTCTGCGACGTCTATACCGAGGAGGGCCTGCCCATCGAGGAGTCGCCGCGCTGGGTGCTCAAGCGGCAGATCGAGCGGACGCGCAAGCGCGGCTGGCTGGTCAAGACCGCCTCGGAGCTCGAGCTCTACCTCTTCCGAGAGTCTTTCGACGAGGCGCGGGCCAAGCGCTACCACGGCCTGACGCCGGTCTCCAACTACCTCGAGGACTACCACATCCTCCAGACCTCCAAGGAGGAGCCGCTGGTGCGCGCCATCCGGAACGGCATGGAGGAGGCGCGCGTGCCGGTGGAATTCTCGAAGGGCGAGTGGGGCCGGGGGCAGGAGGAAATCAACCTCCGCTACGCGCCCGCGCTCGAGATGGCCGACCGCCACGTGCTCTACAAGCACGGCGTCAAGGAGATCGCCTGGCAGCAGGGCGGCTCGGTCACCTTCATGGCGAAATACGACATGGGCGCCGCGGGCTCGTCCTTCCACCTCCACTCCTCGGTGTGGGACCGCTCGGGCAAGCGCAGCCTCTTCGCCGGCCGCGGGCGGCAGGGGACGCCGCTGTTCCAGCAGTGGCTGGCCGGGCAGATGGCGATGGCGCGCGAGTTCGCCTTCTTCTACGCGCCGACCATCAATGCCTACAAGCGCTACCAGGCGCGCTCGTTCGCGCCCACGCGCATCGCGGCGGGCTGGGACAACCGCACCTGCGGCTTCCGCCTCTGCGGGGAAGGGCACAGCTTCCGCGTGGAGAACCGCATCCCGGGCGCCGACGCCAATCCGTATCTCGCGTTCGCCGCGACCATTGCCGCGGGACTCCACGGGATCGACAAGAAGCTCAAGCCGCCCAAGCTCTACGACGGCAACGCCTACGAGGACCCGAAGCTCCGCCAGGTTCCCAAGACGCTCCGCGAAGCTCTTGACGAGCTCGACCGGTCGAAGCTGGCGCGCGAGGCCTTCGGCGAGACCGTCGTCAAGCACTACCTCCACCACGGCCGCCTCGAGCAGCAGGCCTTCGACCAGTCGGTGACCGACTGGGAGCTGGTCAGGCTCTTCGAGAGGATCTAGCGAGGACCCGCATGCCGGGGAGGCTCACGGGCAAGGTCGCGCTCATCACCGGCGCCGGGATGGGGATGGGCCGGGAGGCCGCCGTCCTCTTCGCCGAGGAGGGCGCGCGCGTCGTCGCGTGCGACATCATCAAAACGGCCGCGGATGAGACCGCGGCGCTGGTCGAGAAGGCGGGCGGCCAGGCCGTGGCGGTCATCGGCGACGTTGCCGTTGAAGACGACGTGAAGAAGATGGTGGAGGAAGGCGTGAAGCGTTTCGGGGCGCTCCACGTTCTCTACAACAACGCGGGCGTCCTGTGGAAGGACAAGGACCGCTCGGTGCTGGAGACCGACGGCGCGCAGTGGGACCGCGTCATGGCCATCAACCTCAAGAGCGTCTTCTGGGTCACCAAGCACGGCATCCCGTACCTGAAGCAGGCCGGCGGCGGATCCATCATCCTCGTCGGCTCGGTCTCCGCGCTGGCGGGCTTCACGCGCGCGCAGGATGCGTACACGGCGGCCAAGGGCGCCCTGATCTCACTCAACAAGTCGCTGGCCATCCAGTTCGCGAAGGACCGGATCCGCTCCAATATCATCCACCCGGGGATCGTCGAGACCCCGCTGCAGGCTCCGTACCTCACGCCCGAGCTCAGAGCCGAGTTCAACACGGGCATTCCGCTGGGACGCATCGGCCAGCCCCGGGACATCGCCTACGCCGCGCTCTTCCTTGCGTCTGAGGAGTCGTCCTTCATGACGGGCGCCGAGATGATCGTCGACGGCGGTTTCATGGCCCAATAACCCCGTTGCGCTTTCTGGAGGCACGCATGCTCACACGGACCTTCCGCACCGCTCTCGCAGCGCTGGCGACGGTGGCGCTGCTCGCGCCGCCCGCCCTGGCACAGAAGCAGACTGTCGTGGTGTACACGGCCATCGAGAACGAGCAGATCGCCGACTACATGAAGGCGCTGAACAAGACCCTGCCGAACATCGAGCTCAAGATGCTGCGGCTGTCCACCGGCGACATCTCGGCCCGGTTCATGGCTGAGAAGGACAACATGCAGGCGGAGGCTATCTGGGGCGTCGGCGCGACGAACATCCTGATCTTCAAAACCGCGGGGCTGCTCGAGCCCTACGCGCCCAAGGGTCTCGACAAGATCCAGCCGCTCTTCCGCGACAAGGCGAACCCGCCGTCCTGGGTCGGGATCGACATTTACATGTCCGCCTTCTGCGTCAACACCGAGGTGACGAAGAAGAACAACCTGCCCATGCCGGCGTCCTGGGCGGACCTGACGAAGCCCGTCTACAAGGGGCAGGTCGTGATGCCCAACCCGGCTTCCTCCGGCACGGGCTATCTCTCCGTCGCGTCCGTCCTCCAGCGGATGGGCGAGGCCGAGGGGTGGAAGTACCTCGACGCGCTGGACAAGAACATCGCCGAGTACACGAAGTCGGGCTCCAAGCCGTGCAAGGACGCGGCGGCGGGCGAGCGCGCCATCGGCGTCTCGTTCGAATACGTCGCGCTCGAGATGAAGAAGAAGGGCAGCCCGGTGGAAATGGTCCTGCCGAAGGAGGGCTCGGGCTACGAGATGGAGGCCAACGCGCTCACGAAGAAGGGCGCGAAGAACCCCGCCGCAAAGCAGTTCCTCGACTGGGCCGCGAGCGACGAGGCCATGGCGCTGTACGCTAAATACTTCGCCGCGGTCGCCGTGGCGGGCATGCCCGTGCCCGAGGGTCTGCCGAAGGACATCAGCAAGGTCGTGTACCCCAACGACTTCGACTGGTCGGCCAAGAACCGGGACCGGATCCTGGCCGAATGGCAGAAGCGCTACGCCAAGTAAGGTGATCGCGAGCGGCGCGGCCCAGCCGGCGCTCCCTTCGGGGCTCGACCTCGATGCGGGGCTCCACCGGCTGGGCTACGCCGCCTTTCGCGTGGGCCAGCGCGAGGCGATCGAGACCTTGCTGGCATCGGGCCGCCTGCTCCTCGTCGCGCCGACCGGCGGCGGCAAGAGCCTCATCTACCAGCTTCCCGCCGTGCTCCTCGACGGCACCACGCTCGTCATCTCGCCCCTGATCTCGCTCATGCAGGACCAGGTCGAGGCGCTCGACGCCCGCGGCGTCCCGGCGACCTACCTCGCCTCTACCGTCGACGTCGGCGAGATGCGGCGGCGCATGGGCATGATCGCCCGCGGCGCCTGCAGGCTCGTCTACGTCGCCCCCGAGCGGCTGACCTTCCCCGGCTTTCGCGCCCTCGTGAAAGACCTCCGCTGCCCCCTCGTGGCGGTGGATGAAGCCCACTGCATCAGCGAGTGGGGGCACGACTTCCGGCCGGAGTATCTCGAGATCGGCGGGCTGCTCTCCGAGTTGTCCTCGGCCCGCGTGCTCGCGTGCACGGCCACGGCCACGCCCGTGGTGCGCGACGAGATCCTGGCGCGCCTCGGCCTGCCGGCGGACACGCCGCAGGTCGTGCAGGGATTCGCGCGGCCCAACCTGTCGCTGCGCGCGGTCGAGGTCGAGGACAAGCGCGAGCGCACTCGACGCGTCGACGCCGCCCTCGCTGAGGCGCTCGGCTCGCCCGGGCAGGGCCGCGGCGCGGCAATCGTCTACGCGCCGACGCGGCGCGCGGCCGAGGAGGAAGGCGCGCGTCTTACGTCCGCGGGCTGGCGCGCCCGCGTCTATCACGCGGGGATGTCGCCTACCGCGCGAGAAGACGCGCAGCGCGCCTTCGCCGACGGCCGCGCCGAAGTCGTCGTCGCCACCAACGCCTTCGGGATGGGCATCGACCGGGCCGATGTGCGCGCCGTCATCCACCTGGGCCCGCCCGGCTCGATCGAGGCCTATTATCAAGAAGTCGGGCGGGCCGGGCGCGACGGCGCCGATGCGCTCGGGCTTCTGCTGATCTCCTCGCGGGACCTGCCGCTCCGCCGGGCGCTCATCGAGCGCGGGGCGGAAGGGGCCACTCCCGACCCCGCCGTGGTGGAGCACAAGTGGGGTCTCTTCCTCGAGCTGATCCGCTGGGCCGAGGGCGGCAGCTGTCGGCACGACGCGATCCTGCGATATTTCGGCGACGAGGCCGAGACGCTCCATGGCTGCGGCCGCTGCGATGTCTGCCGCGCTCTCGGCGATGACGCGCCAACGCAGGTCCCCGAGGCGGTGAGCCTCTTCGTGAGGAAGGCGCTCTCGGGCGTGGCCCGTGTCCACGGCCGTTTCGGCCTCCAGACGGTGGTGGCCCTGATCCACGGCGATCCGGACCCGCGGCTGGACCGGGCCGGCCTCGCGGCCACGCCGACCTTCGGCAACCTCCGCGAGCAACCGCGAGAGTGGCTCACGCGGCTCCTGCGCCGCTGCGTCACGGCTGGCTGGGTCAGCTTCGCCGGTGCCGACCGGCCCGTGGTCATTCTCACCGAAGAGGGGCGCGCGGTGATGAAGGGGGACCGGCCCGCGCGGCTGCTACTTCCCGCGGTCGCCGCTACGCCTGCCGTCGTTCAAGGTACGCGCGCGCCCCGACGTCCGGCGGCCCCCCGGGCGGCTGGCCCACGGGTGGCTGACATTGACGAGCTCGACGCCGCCGGGCAGGCGCTCTTCCAGGCGCTCCGCGCGTGGCGCTTGACCGTGGCGCGCGAGGCCTCCATCGCGCCCTTCATTGTCGCCTCAGACCGGACTCTCCGGGACATCGCGCGCCTGCGTCCGCGCACCCCCGACGAGCTGGCGATGGCGTACGGCATCGGCCGCCAGAAGGCCGAGCGCTACGGCCTGGCCGTCCTGCGCGTCGTGGCCGAGGTCGCCCGCACGTGAGCGCGTCAGCTCTGGCACCGGCTCCGGCCGCCGTCGCCCTCGAGGGCATCGCTAAGAAATTCGGCGCCTACGTCGCACTGCGCGACATCACGCTGTCCGTCAGCGCCGGCGAGTTCGTCTGCTTCCTCGGCCCCTCCGGCTGCGGCAAGACCACGCTGCTCCGGATCATCGCGGGGCTCGAGCGCCAGAACGCGGGCACCGTGCGGATGTCCGGCCGCGACGTGTCGGCCCTGCCGCCGGCCCTTCGCAACTACGGCATCGTCTTCCAGTCCTACGCGCTCTTCCCCAACCTGACGGTCGGACGGAACGTCGCCTACGGTCTCGAGACCCGGCGCACGGGCGCTGCCGCCATCGCGCGCCGGGTGGACGAGCTGCTGGCGCTGGTGGGCCTCACTCGCCACAAGGACAAGTACCCGGCGCAGCTGTCGGGCGGCGAGCAGCAGCGCGTCGCGCTCGCCCGCGCGCTCGCGCCCTCGCCGGCCCTGCTCCTCCTGGACGAGCCGCTCTCGGCGCTCGACGCGCGGGTGCGCCAGTCCCTGCGCCACGAGATCCGCGGGCTCCAGCGGCGGCTCGGCGTCACGACCGTCATGGTCACTCACGACCAGGAAGAAGCCCTCACCATGGCCGACCGCATCGTCGTCATGAACGCCGGGCAGGTCGAGCAGGTGGGCGGGCCGACCGAGGTGTACCAGCGGCCCCGGACGCCCTTCGTCGCGCGCTTTGTCGGCCAGATGAACTTCCTCTCCGCCGTCGCCGCCGAGCGCAGCGGGTGGGCGCGTGTCGGCGCGGTCGAGCTCCGCCACCAGCCGGGCTTCGAGGCGGTTCCAGGTGGCGCGCTGACGCTCGCGATCAGGCCCGAGGAGATCACGGTCGGTCCCGCGGCGCTGCACGGCGACAATCGCCTCACGGCCCGCATCACGGCGGTCCAATTCCTGGGCGCCTTCACGCGCCTGGGGCTGACACCAGTAGTGGAAGGAGGCGGCGACGGCCGGCCGTCGCTCGAGTGCGACGTGGCGGCGACGGCCTTCGCCGAGCTCGGCGTGGGCGAGGGCGCCGACCTGCCGATCGCGCTCGCGCCGGGGGCTCTCCGCGCCTTTCCCGCCTCGGGCCCCGCGGCGTGAGCGTCCGCGCCCCGGCTGCCGCGGAGATCCCGGACAGCGTCGTCCGCCACCGGCTGAGCGGGGAGGACGCCATCCGGTGGGCGCTCGTCGCGGTCTTCGCCGCCGTGCTCTACCTCTTTCTGCTCTACCCGCTCGGGCAGGTGCTCTGGCGGAGCCTGCTCGACAACGGCGGGCACTTCATCGGCGCCGCGAACTACATCCGGTACTTCTCGACGCCGGCCATCGCCGCCTCGATCACGAACAGCTTCTTCGTGTCGGCCGCCGCCATGGTGCTGACGGTGGCGCTGGCCTTCGGTTACGCCTACGCGCTGACGCGGACGCAGATGCCCGCGAAAGGTCTCTTCCGCGTCGTCGCCATGCTGCCGCTCTTCGCGCCGTCCCTCGTCCAGGCCTTCGCGCTCATCTATGTCTTCGGCAACAACGGCCTCATCACGCGCACGACGGGACTGAACGTCGGCATCTACGGCGCCAAGGGGATTATCCTCGCCGAGGTCTTCTACTGCTTCCCTCACGCGTTGCTCATCCTTATAGCGGCCCTCGCCGCGACCGACGCGCGCCTCTACGACGCGGCGCGGACGCTGGGCGCCGGGCCGCTCAAGACGTTCCTGACGGTGACGCTGCCCGGGGTCAAGTACGGTCTCGTGAGCGCCTGTTTTGTCGTCTTCACGCTCGCCATCACGGACTTCGGCGCGCCCAAGGCCATCGGCGGGAAGTTCTCGGTGATGGCGACCGAGATCTACAACCAGGTCTCCGGCCAGCAGAACTTCACCATGGGCGCGACCGTGTCCGTCGTGCTGCTGGTGCCGGCCGTGCTGGCTTTTATCGTGGACCGCCTCGTCCAGCGGCGCCAATACGCGCTGGTGACATCGTCTTCGAAGCCGCTCGTGCCCGAGCGGCGCCCGCTGGCGGACGGGAGCCTGCTGGCCTACTGCGCCCTCATCGCCGGCTTCATCTCGGCGATCTACCTGGTCATCCTGGTCTCCTCGCTGGTGCATCGCTGGCCGTATAACTTCGGGCTGACGCTCAAGCACTACGACTTCGACACGGCGGGCGGCTACCGCTCGCTCTGGAACAGCATCCGCGTGGCGGCGCTGACGGCCGTGGCCGGCACCGCGCTGGCCTTCGTCGGCGGCTACGTCGTCGAGAAGTGCCGCACGGCGGCCAGCGGCCCCCTCTACCTCCTCTCCGTCCTGCCCGTCTCGGTGCCGGGCATGGTTCTGGGCCTGGCCTACATCTTTACCTTCAACGCGCCCGGCAGCCCGCTCAACGCGCTGTACGGCACGCTGGCCATCCTGATCATCTCGAACGTCGTGCACTACTTCACCGTCGGCTTCCTCACGGCCACCACGGCGCTGAAACAGATGGACGCCGAGTTCGAGAACGTCGGCGCCTCGCTGGGGGTGCCCTTCTACCGGACCTTCTGGCGGGTGACCGTGCCGATCGCGCTGCCCTCGATCGTGGCCATCAGCATGTACTTCTTCCTGAACGCGATGGTGACGCTCTCGGCCGTGGTGTTCATCATCGCGCCCGGCACGGAGCTGGCGGCCGTCGCCGTGCTGCTCATGGACGACGCGGGCGACACCGCGCAGGCCGCCGCTATGTCGGTGCTGATCATCGCCACCGGCCTCGCCGTGCGGAGCGTGTACTGGCTCGCCATGCGCGGCATCACGGCGCGCACGCAGGCGTGGGCCCGGGGCGTCGCCTCCGAAGGAGAAAAGTCCGGATGAATGCGCTCTCGAAGACCGCGCTTGTCACCGGCGCTGCCCGCGGGATCGGGCTCGCCATCGCCTCCCGACTCGCGGCCGACGGCGCCCGCGTCGCCCTGCTCGACCTCGACGGCGCGGCCGCGGACGCGGCGGCGAAGAAGGTCGGAGGAGGCGCCATCGCCCTCGCCGCCGACGTGACTAAAGCATCTGAGGTGGACGCCGCCGTGAGCCGGGTCGTCCAGGAGTGGGGCAGGCTCGACATCCTCGTGAACAACGCCGGGATCACCGGGCGGTCGTTCCCGATCTGGGAGCTGTCCGACGAGGACTGGCACCGCGTGATCGACGCGGACCTGACGAGCGTCTTCCTCTGCTGCCGGGCGGCGGTCAAGGTCATGCTCCGGCAGGGGAGCGGGCGCATCATTAATATCGCCTCCATCGCGGGCAAGGAGGGCAACTCGACCCTCGTGCCCTACTCGGCCGCCAAGGCCGGGGTGATCGGCTTGACCAAGGCGCTCGCCAAGGAGGTGTGCACGCGGGGGATCCTCGTGCACGCCATCGCCTCGGCGGTCATCGGCACCGAGCTGCTCCAGCAGATGGAGAAGAGCACGGTGGACCTGCTGGTCTCGAAGATCCCGATGGGACGGGTAGGCCGGCCCGAGGAGGTGGCGGCCCTCGCGGCGTGGCTCGCCTCCGACGACTGCTCGTTCACCACGGGCGCGGTGCACGATCTGTCGGGCGGCCGGGCTACGTACTAAGCCTCGCTATTTCTTGGCGGGGTTGGGAAGCTCCCCGGGGCCGGATTATACCTGTGCTATCGTACGGGGCATGTCGCCCGACGCGCACGTGGACCGCCTGATGGGCAAGCTCGTGCGGGCCGTCGAGGTTTCGCTCAAGGCCACGGAGGCCGCCCGCGCCGCCGTTGCCGAGATCCTCAAGCGCGGCGCCGAGACCGGGATCTTCTTCGCGAAAGGGCGCGGCGCGCGACCTCCCACCACCGGCTTCGAGCTGACCGAGCAGGATCGCGACTTTCTCCGCTCGCTCTCGATACGCCCCGACCGGGATTAGCGCCATGCGCGGCCTCCTTCTCCTGGCCGGCCTCTTCCTCTGCTTCATCATCCTGGCGCCGATGCTGCGAGGCTGGCGTCCGTGGCTGCCCGGCGGCGGGGGCCGCCCCGACCAGCTCGTCAAGGATCCGTTCTGCGGCACGTATGTGCTGCGCTCGAAGGCCCTCAGGCGGGAGAGCGGCGGGGAGGCGCTGCACTTCTGCAGCGCCGACTGCGCGGCCCGTTTCGCGAGGGGCGAGCGCCCCGTCTGACCATCCGCGGCCGGCCCTGACGCGCGTGTCCTATCGCCTCCTCGTCTGCGACCTCGACGGAACCTTGCTGGATCGCCCGCCGGACCTCGACGAAGCGCTGGTGGCGGGGCTCCGGCGCGCCATGGAGCGGGGGCTCATCGTGTCCATCGCCACCGGCCGCATGCCGCCCGGCGTGGACCGCTACCGCGACGAGCTCGGTATCACGGCGCCCATGATCTTCTACAACGGAGCGCTGGTGCGTGACCACGAGGCCGGGCGGGACCTGATGGCGCTGACCCTGCCGCGGGGGATCCTCTGGCAAGCCCACGACGTGTTCGCCCACGCCCCCGTGGACCCGCTCTTCTACCGCGACGACCGCCTGTACTGTCTCGCTGAGAGTTTCCAGGTCCGCGCGTACTCCGAGCAGCAGGCCGTGCCTCTCGAGGTCATCGACGCGCCAGGCGATTTTCTGCGCTTGGGCGGCTTCGTCAAAAGCCTCCTCATCGGACACCCCCAGAGCCTGCCGACGGTCAGGGCGGACGTCGAGGCCGTCGTGGGCGATGCCGCGCGGCTCGTCATGACCCGGCGCGACTATCTCGAGATGATCCCGCCCGCCGCCTCGAAGGGCGCCGCGCTCCGCTTTCTGGCCTCGCATCTGGGCGTGCCGCTCGAGCAGGTCATCGCGGTCGGCGACCAGGAGAACGACCTCGAGATGATCCGCGCGGCAGGGCTCGGCGTCGCCATGCCCCTGGCGCCTGAGACGGTGCGGGGCGCGGCAGGGCGCGTGGCGCCGCCCGATGAGCAGGGCGGTCTCCTCGCGCTCTTCACCGAGATCCTGCCCGAGTACTTCGCGTGAAGGGGAAGCTTGACCCCTATCGCGCGATAGACCGGCAGCGGCAGCCCCAGAGCTACGTCGAGCACCTGGAGGAGCGCGGGCGCACGCCGGCCCAGGCTAGGCTGCGCCGCCGGTTCCTCCGCTTCGCGCGGCTGGCGCGCGGCCAGCGGGTGCTCGAGGTCGGATCGGGCACGGGCATCGTCAGCCGGGACGCCGCGGCGCTGGTCGGCCCGCGCGGGCGGGTCATCGGTGTCGACCCGAGCCGTGTCATGATCGAGGCGGCGCGTCGCATCGCGCGCCCGCTCGGCCTGGGCAGGCGGCTCGTTCATGAGGTCGGAGACGGCACACGGCTGCGCTTCGCGACGGGACGCTTCGACCGCGTCGTCGCCGTGACCGTTCTTCTCCACGTCCAGGATTCGGACGCCATCCTTGACGACATGCTGCGCGTCACGCGCCCGGCCGGCATCCTGGCCGTTCAGGACCAGGACTTCGGCACGCTGACGCTCGACCATCCTGACCGCGCGCTGACCGCGCGCATCATGGACGGCGTGGTCGCCCGCATGTACCCGGATCCCTGGTCCGGGCGCACGCTCCTCGGCAGGCTGGCGCGGCTCGGCCTCGGGCGGGTGCGGCTCTTCGTGGACGTTTTCCAGGACACGACGCTCGAGCCGTACACGCACGCGATGCTTACGCGCCGCGCTCAGAACGCGGTCCGCCTCGGCCTCGCGAGCGCCGGCGCGGCGGCCCGTTGGATGGCCGCCGTCGAGCGCCTGGCCGCATCGGGGCAGTTCGCGTTCACCCTCAACTACTACGCGGCCCGGGGAGTCAAGCCATGACGAAGCCCATTCGCCGGGAGAATTCCCTGGGGTTCTCCCGGGTTCCGTCCTTGTATACTGACCCTCAGCCGAGATGAGCAAAGAAAAGGTCCGCCCGACGCAAGCGGCCATGAGACGGCTTCTCGCGGTCCTGCTCGCGGCTGCCGCGCTCGAAGCTGGCGATCCGGCCGCGGCGGCGACCAAGGAGGTCGTGGTGCTGACCTCCTTCCCCAAGGAGCTCTTCGAGGCCTACAAGCAGGCCTTCGAGCAGAAGCATCCCGGCGTCAAGGTGATCGTCAAGCAGCAGCAGACGAACCAGGGCGTGACATATCTCCGCGAGACCCGAGCCCGGCCTGAGGCCGACATCTTCTGGGTCTCGGCCGTCGACGCCTTCCAGACCCTCAAGGCGGACGGCCTCCTCGACAAGCTCGTCCTGCCGAAGGAGACGCTCGCGCGCATGCCGGCCAAGGTCGGCGGCTTCCCGCTCCACGACCCTGACGGGCAGTACTGGGGCTTCGCCGTCTCGGGCTACGGCCTCATGTGGAACACCCGCTACCTGGCGCTCCACAAGCTGCCCACGCCCGAGGAATGGACCGACCTCAGCGACCCGCGCTATTTCGGACACTTGTCGATCTCGGCGCCGTCGCGGAGCGGCACCACGCACCTGACGATCGAGGTGATTCTGCAGGCCTACGGCTGGGAGAAGGGCTGGGCGCTGCTGATGCAGATGGGCGGCAACATGGGCGCGATCGCCGAGCGGAGCTTCGGCGTGCCCGAGGCCGTCATCTCGGGCCAGCTCGGCATCGGGGTGGTCATCGACTTCTTCGGGCTCTCGGCCATCGCCTCGGGGCAGCCGATCGGCTTCGCGTATCCCTCGCTGACTGCGGTCGTGCCGGCCTCCGTGGCCGTGGTCAAGAACGGGCCCAACGCCGACAATGCCCGCGCCTTCGTGGAGTACCTGCTTTCAGACGAGGGGCAGCTCCGGCTCTTCTCGCCCGAGATCGGCCGCCTGCCGGTGGTGCCCGGGCTCTACGCTCGCGCGCCCAAGGGCTATCCCAACCCGTTTACGATGAAGCTCGGCGGCATCGAGTTCGACGACAAGCTCTCCGCCTCGCGCCGCAACATCGTCAACGCGCTGTTCGACCAGATCATCACGTTCCGCCACGCCGAGCTCAAGGCGGCCTGGGGCGCGATCTACGCCGCCGAGGCTGTGACGCCGAAGGTGCGGGAGGCGGGACGGCGCCTCGACCTGGGAGCGGGCGAGCTCGCTGAAGCGCGGAGGCTCGCCAGCACCGTGCCGCTGGATGGCAAGCGGGCGGGCGACAAGGCGTTCAACGCGGCCTTCAAGGACAAGCCCGACGTGAAGTCGCGGCTCGAGACCGAGTGGGACTCGGCCGCCAAGAGCAACTACGCCAAGGCCATAGACCGCGCGGACCAGGCCGCGCGAATGAGGTAGACACGATGCCGAGAGTGCGCGAGATAGAGGACGACGGCGGCGATCCAATCCTCAAGGAGCTCTTCGCCAAGGAGCGCGAGCTCTTCGGCGGTCTCTTCAACACCACGAAGGTCTTCGCCCACTGCCCGCCAATTTTAAAAGCGGCCAAGCAGCTCTCGGCCTCCATCGAGAAGTCGGGGAGGCTGCCGGCTTCCCTCGTGCCGCTCGTCTACCTCCGCGTCGCGCTCATCAATGGATGTCCCTTCTGAATCGACATCAACGCATCCAGGGGGATGCAGACGGGGGCGGACGAGGACAAGATCCAAGAGGTGCCGGGCTGGCGGGAGAGCCGCCGCTTCTCGGAGATGGAGCGCGCTGCGCTCGAGTACGCGGAAGCGATGACCATCACGGGCCAGCGCGTCAGCGACGATCTGTTCGCGCGGCTCCGTTCCCTCTTCGACGAAGCCCAGATCGTCGAGTTGACCGCGGCGGTCGCGCTCGAGAATTTCCGCAGCAAGTTCAACGTGCCCCTCGGGGTCGAAGCGCAGGGGTTCTGCCTGCTCACACCCCTCGCACGGAGCGAAGTGGAGCGGCCTCGCCCGTGACCGGGCGGTGACCGGTCGTGGCACCCCAGCGGCACCCGGATTGGGGATCGTGCCGCATTCGGCGGCTCTGACTCTGCTAGACTCCCGCCCAGCCAGTGAGGAGGGCTCCTGCATGGACCCGGCCCGGTTTCCCCACGCCCCGCATCCCCTCGCGCCTGACTCGCAGACTGCTTGCGAGAGGACCCAGTGATAGACCGTCGCACGTTCCTCGCTGGCACGGGTGCGGTGCTCCTCGCCGCGCCGCTCGCCGCCGAGGCGCAGCAGGCGGGAAAGGTGCCTCGGATAGGTTTTCTTGGGGGGAGGTCCCCTTCCGATATGTCGCCCTTCCTCGACGCGTTCCGGCAAGGGCTGCGCGAGCTCGGGTGGGTTGAGGGCCAGAATATTGTCATCGACTATCGAT
>DASYVT010000145.1 GCA_035936835.1 Candidatus Methylomirabilota bacterium
CCGTCCTGGTCCACGAGGGCGACATCGTGAAGGAAGACTCGCCGCTCCTCGAGGTCGAGACCGACAAGGCGCAGGTCCAGATCCCGTCGCCCTTCGCCGGGCGCGTGAAGAAGATCCATGTCCAGCCCGGACAGACCGTCACGGTCGGCCAACCGCTGGTGAGCTTTGCAGATGCAGCCGGCGCGCTCGTGGCGCCGGCGGCCCGGCCCGCGATGGCGCCACGCGTCGACGGCGGGCCGGTTGCCGCCGCGCCTTCGACGCGGCGTCTCGCGCGCGAGTTGGGTGTGGACCTTCAGGCCGTGCGCGGCACGGGCCCGGGGGGCCGCATCACGGACGACGACGTTCGCGCGAGCGCGGGCAAGCCCCCAGGCGTGAGCAAACCCCCAGGCGCTCCCGCGGCGCCCGCGCGTGCCGCCGCTCCCTCGGGCCCGGCCAAGCCGCTGGCACGCGTGGGGCTCGAGCCGCCGCCCTTGCCGAAGTTCGAGCAGTGGGGGCCCGTCGAGCGCCAGCCGCTCTCACACCTGCGCCGCACCATTGCCGAGCGCATGGCGCTGTCAGCCGCGCTGATCCCGCACGTGACACATTTCGACAAGGCCGACGTCACCGACCTCAACGCGATCGTCACGCGAAGCTTCGAGGCGGCCAAGCAGCGCGGCATCACGCTCACGCTCACGAGCTTCCTCCTCAAGGCGGCGGCGCTGGCGCTTCACGAGTTCCCGCAGTTCAACGCGAGCCTCGATGCCGGGGCGGGGGAGCTGATCCTCAAGCGCTACTGCCACCTCGGCATCGCCGTGGCGACTGACCGGGGCCTCATCGTCCCGGTCATCCGCGACGTGGACACGAAGCCTGTCATGGACATCGCTCGCGAGCTTGCGGCGCTCGCCCAGCGGGTGCGCGACGGCAAGGCGGCGCTCGACGACCTCCGCGGCGGCACCTTCACGATCACCAATATCGGCGCGCTCGGCGGCACGGGCGCCATCCCCATCATCAACTACCCGGAAGTCGCGATCCTCGGCGTGGCGCGGGGCAGGGAGGAGCCCGTCGTGCGGGGCGGCCAGATTGTGGTGCGCATGATGCTGCCGATCACCCTGACCTTTGACCACCGCGTGGCCGACGGCGCCGATGGCGCCCGCTTCGCCCACGCCATCATCCGCCGCCTCGAAGCGCCGGAAACGCTCTTCGTCGAGTGGTAGGCTTCAGGCCTTGGTCTTCTTCGTCCGACGCTTCTTCCGCTTCGCGGCCGAGTACTCGGCGATCCGCTCGGCGAGATGGGAGATGAGCTTCTCGTCAGCGACCACACTGCCCTTGCCCGGGGGTGGGCTGCCCTCCATGTACTCGCGCAGCGCCTGGTTGATCTGGGTCTGGTACGGCGGTTTTCCCCGCTTGACCGCGCGGGCCTTGAAGAACTTCAGGATGTCGTTGTCGACGAAGATGGTGATACGCACCTTGATGTGGCGGTCCAGTTGGTCGGGAGGCGGCATCTTCTTCCAGTACTCCGATCGCCACGCCTTGGAAAAATCATATTCCTTCCTCATAGTCCCTCACCTCGCGCCGCGTGGCGCGTCTCGATGAAATGATGCTGTGCGAGTATATGTATAGAATACATACTTCGTCAAGGTCGTACACATGGTGATGGGCGACCTGGTCACCGAGGTGGACGTGGCCGTGCTGGGCGGCGGGCCGGGTGGGTATTCGGCCGCGTTTCGTTGCGCGGAGCTGGGGCTGGAGACCGTGGTGGTGGATGCGGGCAAGCGGCTGGGTGGGGCGTGCCTCTACGAAGGCTGCATCCCGTCCAAGGCGCTGCTCCACGTGGCGGCGGTGATCGGCGAGGCTGAGCGCGCGAGGGAGTTCGGGCTCGACTTCGGCGGGCCGCGCATATCGCTTGACCCGCTCCGCAAGTGGAAGACCGAGCGCGTCGTGGGCAAGCTCTCCCGCGGCCTCGCCTCCGTGGCCAAGGCCAAGGGCGTGCAGGTCATCGGCGGCCGCGGCGCGTTCGAAGACTCGCGGAGCATCCGGGTCGGCGGCGACGAGCCGCAGGTGCTGCGCTTCAAGCACGCGATCATCGCGACGGGGTCGCTGCCTTCACGCGTGCCGGGGCTCGACCTCGAGAGCGAGCGCATCATGGACTCGACGACCGCGCTCGAGGTGCCCGAGATTCCCGACCGCCTGCTCGTCATCGGCGGCGGCTACATCGGCCTCGAGCTTGGCCAGGTCTACGCGGCGCTCGGCAGCCGCGTGACCGTCGTCGAGATGACCGACGGGCTCCTGCCTGGGGCCGACCGCGATCTCGTCCAGCCGTTGGCGCGCCGCTGCGAGAAGCTCTTCGCCGCGATCCATCTCAAGAGCAAGGTCACCGCCCTCAAGGAGTCGGGCAGCGCCCTCGAGGCGAGCATCGAAGGACAGGAGCCTCAATCCTTCGACCGCGTGCTGGTCGCCGTCGGCCGCCGAGCGGTCAGCGACGGCCTCGGTCTCGAGACGACCAAGGTCAAGATCGGCGAGCGCGGTATGATTTCCGTGGACGAGCGCTGCCGGACGGCCGACCCGCATATCTACGCGGTGGGCGACGTGACGGGCGACCCGATGCTCGCGCATCGGGCCATGCGCCAGGGCAAGGTCGCTGCGGAGGTCATTGCGGGGCGGCCGTCGGCCTTCGACAATGCCGCCGTGCCGGCCGTTGTCTTTACCGATCCGGAGGTCGCGTGGTGCGGCGTCATGGAGGCCGAGGCCTTGCGCACTGGCCGCGCGGTCAAGGTCGCGAAGTTCCCCTGGGCCGCCTCGGGGCGCGCGGCGACCATCGGGCGCTCCGACGGCCTGACCAAGCTCATCGTGGACGCCGCGTCCGGGCGCGTGATCGGCGCGGGCATCGTCGGCCCGGGGGCGGGCGAGCTGATCGCCGAGGCCGCGCTGGCCATCGAGACCTCCGTCACCGCCGAGGACCTGGCATCGACCATCCACGCGCATCCGACCCTTTCCGAAAGCCTGATGGAGGCGGCCGAGAGCCTCCTCCATGGAGGAGCCAAATGAGTGACCTCGTCACGTTCGACAAGCAGGGCAGCGTCGGCGTCATCACCGTCAACAACCCGCCCGTCAACGCGCTCTCCCAGGGCGTCCGTCAGGGGCTGCTGGACGGCATCGCCAAGGGATTGACTGACGCCGGAGTTGCCGCCCTCGTCATCATCGGCGGCGGGCGCACCTTCATCGCGGGCGCCGACATCCGCGAGTTCGGCAAGCCGCCCCAGCCGCCCGACCTCCACAGCGTCCTCGCCGCGATCGAAGGCAGCGGGAAGCCCGTGGTGGCGGCCATCCATGGCACGGCGCTCGGCGGCGGTCTCGAAGTTTGCCTCGCCTGCCACTATCGCGTCGCCGTCGCCGCGGGGCAGGTGGGGCTGCCGGAGGTCAAGCTCGGGCTCCTGCCGGGCGCGGGTGGCACGCAGCGATTGCCTCGGGTCGCGGGAGTCGAGGCGGCGCTCAAGATGATCGTGAGCGGCGACCCCGTCCGGGCGCCCAAGGCTAAGGAGCTCGGCATCGTGGACGAGGTCGTGGGCGACGACCTCCGCGCCGGCGCCGTCACCTTTGCCGAGCGCGTAGTGGCGAACAAGGGGCCGTTGAGGAAGATCTCGGCCATGGACGACAAGCTCCAGGCCGCGCGGGCCAACCCCGCGCTCTTCGATTCCTTCAGGAAGAGCATCGAGCGCGAGGCGCGCGGCTATCTCGCCCCCTTCAAGTGCATCGAGGCCGTCCAGGCCGCCGTCGCGCTGCCGTTTGCCGACGGGCTCAAGAAGGAGCGCGCGCTCTTCCAGGAGTGCATGGCCTCGCCGCAGTCCAAGGGGCAGATCCACGCTTTCTTCGCCGAGCGCGAGGCGACCAAGATTCCCGACGTGCCGCCGGGCACGCCGGCCAAGAAGATCGAGCGCGCGGCGGTCATCGGCGCCGGCACCATGGGCGGCGGCATCGCCATGAACTTCGCCAACGCGGGCATCCCGGTGACCGTGGTGGAAGTGACGCAGGAGGCGCTCGATCGCGGCCTCGCCATCGTCAGGAAGAACTACGGCGCCACCGTCGAGAAGGGGCGTCTTTCCCAGGCCGACATGGACAAGCGCGTCGGCCTGATCGCGGGCTCGCTCGACCGCGCGGCCGTCCGCGAGGCGGACATCGTCATCGAGGCGGTCTTCGAGGAGATGGGCGTGAAGAAGGAGGTCTTCGCCGCCCTCGACAAGATCGCCAAGCCGGGGGCCGTCCTCGCCTCCAACACTTCGACGCTCGACATCGACCAGATCGCCTCCGCGACGTCGCGCCCCGAGGCGGTGATCGGCACGCACTTCTTCAGCCCGGCGAACGTGATGCGTCTTCTCGAGCTGGTGCGCGGGGCCAAGACCTCCAAGGAGACCATCGCGACGTCGGCAGAGTTGTCACGCCGCATCGGCAAGGTGTGGGTGCTGGCGGGCAACTGCGACGGCTTCATCGGCAACCGGATGCTCCACCCGTATCTCCGCGAGGCGGAGTTCCTCGTCGAGGAGGGCGCGACGCCCCAGCAGGTGGACAAGGTCATCTACGACTTCGGCTTCGCCATGGGCCCCTTCGCCATGCAGGATTTGGCGGGCCTCGACGTCGGCTGGCGGATCCGCAAGGGCAAGGCCGCCACGCGGCGGAAGGACCTGCGCTACTCGCACGTGGGCGACAGGCTCTGCGAGCAGGGGCGCTTCGGCCAGAAGACCGGTGCCGGCTGGTACCGCTACGAGGCCGGCTCGCGGGCGCCCAAGCCCGACCCCGAGGTCGAGGCGGTAATCGCCGCGGCGGCCAAGGAGGGCGGCATCGCGCGGCGGACGGTCAGCGACGAAGAGGTCCTCGCGCGGTGCCTGTGGGCCCTCGTCAACGAGGGCGCGCGCATCCTCGAGGAGGGCATCGCGCTCCGCTCGAGCGACATCGACGTCACGTACCTCTACGGCTACGGCTTCCCGCGCTATCGCGGGGGCCCGATGTTCTACGCCGACCAGGTCGGGCTCAAGAAGGTCTACTCTGACGTGGCGGCCTTCCACACCCGGCACGGCGAGCCCTGGGCGCCGGCGCCGCTCCTCGAGCGGTTGGCGAAGGAAGGCAAGGGCTTCCGTGACCTCGGCGCCCGCTAAGCCCTTCGCGCACGGCGTTGGGTACTGGGTCAAGTTGCGAGCCAGACGAGGCCCGAGGGAGCCAGCGGCGCGAGGCGTACGTGGGTGTACGTTGAGCGTCGCTGGCGACCGAGAACGAAGTATGGCGAAGTAAATTGGCCCAGTACCTGGAAGCGGGTAGAATCGCGCCATGTCCGACACCGTGGCATCGCGGCTCG